>VAYE01000079.1 GCA_005883235.1 Actinomycetota bacterium | reverse complement strand
GTCTTGGTCTCCCGCAGCTTGGCGAAGCGGGAGCGGGAGGGATCGTCGAGGCCCTCGAGCCAGGCGTGCATGGCGTCGAGCTCGCCCTCGATCCAGCGCGCGAGCGCCACGGCCTCCTCGGTCGTCCGGCAGACGAAGCAGGACGCGCGCGTGATCCGGTCCGCGAGCACGAAGGTGCGGAACCCGCCCGACTCGGACGCGGCCCGCGCGCCGCGGTAGAGGGAGTCGGAGAGCCCGCCCTCGGTGTGGGCGAGGGGCACATAGACGTCCTCCTCGGCGCGGCCCCGCTCCTCGACCCGTCCCTCGGGCTCCGTCAGCTCGTACTCGCCGAGCGAGACGTGGAGCGGACCGACCACCGCGACCGGTGTCACAGCGACGCCGGTCAGCGACTCCTGCGCGCCGGCGAACGGCGCCAGGTCGTGCGCGGTCACCTCGCCGTCGAGCCCGAGCGCCTCCTGGCGGGTTCGGATCGAGTCAGGATCGTTGCGGCGGGGCCACTTGCGCGTCTCCACGGGTGGAGCTTAGGCGCCGATCTGGTCGAAGAGCACGATCTTGCCGTGACGGATGCGGAAGAAGACCGATCCACGCTCGCGGCCCGCAGTGCAACGCCCGGCGGCCCGAGTCGCGAGCGCGAACTGCGCGGTGACGTCGGTGCCCTTGGCAACGAGCCTGACGATCGGGCCGCACCAGCCGAGCCCGGCGTTGAAGGCGACCGCCCGTTCGTGTCCGCGCACCACGGTCACGTAGTCGCCGGCGACGAACTTGACCCGAGGGCCGAAGAGCCGCGCTGCGCTCTCGTTGTCGCCGCGATTCACCGCCTTGCTCCAGGCTCGCACGACGTCGGGCGGCGACGTGGAGTCGCTGCCGCACCCCGCGGCCGCGGTGGCCGCGGCGAGCGCGACGATGGTCAGGAGAATCCTGCTCGGAGCCATAGGATTGCCGTCGATGAGCATCATCGGCGCCCACGTCATCCTCTACACCCCCGAAGCGGAGGCGCTGCGCGGCGTCCTCCGGGACGCATTCGGGTGGGAGCACGTCGACGCGGGCGACGGCTGGCTCATCTTCGCGCTGCCGCCCGCCGAGCTCGGCGTGCATCCCTCCGACGGCTCGACGGATCACGAGCTGCTGCTCATGTGCGACGATGTCGCCGCGACCGTCGCCGAGCTCCGGGCCAAGGGCATCGAGGTGCGCGGCGAACCCGAGGACAGGGGCTTCGGCGTCGTGACGATGATCGTCCTGCCCGGCGGCGTCGAGGTCATGCTCTACGAGCCGAAGCACGCGTCACCCCTCTAGGGCGGGATAATCCCGGGATGGCCACGAACGAGGTCACAGAGGAGCAGGCGCCCGGCCGGGACGCGTACGCCGGCGTCCTGCGCTTCTACGAGCTCGCGAAGCGGCAGGAGTGGCAGGTTCGCGACCTGCCGTGGGGCGAGATCCCGCCCGTGCCCGAGGCGAAGGGGTCGCCCGAGAAGCGCGCGCGCCGAAACGACGTCTGGCGCTCCGTCATCACGCAGCAGCTCCAGGCTGACGAGCTGGCGTGCGAGATGGCGTCGCAGCTCCTCAACATCGCTCCCGATCCCGAAGCGAAGCTCTACTACTCGACGATGGTGCAAGACGAGTCGCGCCACACCGAGGCGTGGCTGAAGCTCGCGGCCGAGGTGGGCGGGACCGCGGAGCGCGACCCGCACCTCGACATGCTCGCGCGCATGACGCTCGCTGCGGAGACCCTCGAGGAAAAAGTGTTCGTCATGCAGGTCTTCTACGAGCGCCTGATCATCTCGCGCTTCCGCCTGATCGCGAGGTCGTCGCGCGGGACGGTGCTCGAGGATCTCTGCAACCGGCTCGCGACCGACGACGGGATCCACCACGGCGCCGGGATGGCGTACGAGCGCGTCCTCCTGGAGAGCGCCTCCCCTCAGACGAAGCGGCGCTTGATCGACGCGGCGAACCTGATGCTTCCGGTCTTCGCCGCGCACGCGCTCTGGCGGCCGAACGAGCGTGCCTGGATCACCCGCGCGATGGAGTCGCGCGACGTGCAGCGGTTGCGCGACGACGTCGAGCTCGGCGTCCGCCTGGCCGAGTCGCTCGGGCTCGACGTCGGCGACATAAATCTGGCGATCGTCTGATGGCCGCCACGCTGCTGGACGGGGCGGCGCTCGCCGCGAAGATTCGCGCGGGGCTGAAGGAGGAGGTGGCGGAGCTCGGCGGCCTCGGGCTCGCGACCGTCCTGGTCGGCGACGATCCCGCGTCCCACCTCTACATCACGCGCAAGCACGAGGCGGCGAAGGAGCTCGGCATCAGGACGATCGATCACCGGCTCCCCGCCGACACGTCCGAAGAGGAGGTGCTCGACCTGCTCCGCGAGCTGAACGACGACGACGAGGTGGACGGAATCCTGCCGCAGCTGCCGATGCCCGGCATCGACGAGGCCCGGGTGATCCGTGCGGTGGACCCGGTGAAGGATGTCGACGGCTTCCATCCGTTGAACGCGGGGCAGCTCTACCTCGGGCGCCCGACGCTCGTGCCGGCGACGCCGAGCGGGGTGATGGCGCTGCTGGAGGAGTACTCGATTCCCCTCGACGGGGCCCGGGCCGTCGTGGTCGGGCGGAGCCAGATCGTCGGCAAGCCGGTCGCGCACCTGCTCCTGCAGGCGAACGCAACTGTGACGATTTGCCACTCGCACACCGACGACCTGGCGCGGCAGACCCTCGACGCCGACGTGCTCGTCGTCGCGGCGGGCATCGCCGGGCTCGTCGATCCGGAGATGGTGAAGCAGGGCGCGGCGGTCGTCGACGTGGGCCAGAACCGCACCGCAGCAGGGCTCGTCGGCGATGTCGATCCCGGCGTGGCCGAGCGGGCCGCGTTCCTCACTCCCGTGCCCGGAGGGGTCGGTCCGATGACGATCGCGATGCTCCTTCGCAACACGGTTCTGGCCGCTCGGTACCGCCGCGGATCGCTTGCGTTCCCACCGGTGTGAGCGCTACTCTCTGGCCCGTTTCATCGTTGGTCGACGGCTCGGTGCCCGGGCCGTCGTTTCATGTTGTTGAAGGAGGAAAGTTGGCTCAGGGCACCGTGAAGTGGTTTTCGAACGAGAAGGGCTACGGGTTCATCGAGCGGGAGGGTGGCGAGGACGTCTTCGTCCACTTCACCGCGATCACGATGGACGGCTACAAGTCGCTCACCGAGGGCCAGCGCGTGGAGTTCGAGGTCGTCCAGGGCCCCAAGGGCGCACAGGCCGCGAACGTCCAAGCGGTCTAGAGACTTCCCTTTCGGAACGAACCGGGGCCCCGAAAGGGGCCCCCTCTGTATGAGTAACCACGACGATTCTGGGACGATTCGAGCACATGGCAATCACGAGAGCTGACGTAGAGCACGTGGCGCGGCTGGCGCGGCTGGCGCTCCGCGACGACGAGGTCGAGCGCCTCCAAGAGCAGCTGAACGCGATCCTGGACGCGGTCGGGAAGGTGTCCGAGCTGGACCTGGCCGACGTGCCGCCGACCTCGCATCCGCTCGACCTGACGAACGTCTTCGGTCTCGACGAGCCGCGCGAGTCGCTGCCGCTCGAGGAGGCGCTCGCGAACGCACCGGAGCGAGAGGGGGACTTCTTCCGCGTCCCGGCCGAGGGCTGAGGCGAGAATCGTGACGAACCCGTATCCCACGCGCGCGTTTTTCCCGGCTAGCGTTCCGGATGGGGACGCTCGCTCCCCCCATGGGGGGGAACGTGGTTTTGGCGGGGGTGCGACGTGATCGACACGCTGCGCCTGACCGCCGAGGAGGCGATGGGGCTCCTCGAGCGCAGTGAGGTCTCCGCCGCCGAGCTCGTCGCCGCCTACCGCGACGCGATCGCCGCCCGTGACCCGGAGCTGCACTGCTTCCTGACCACCGTGGACGAGCCCGAAGGAGCCGGTGTCCCGATTGCGCTCAAGGACGTGATCGGCACGAAGGGCGTCCGCACGACGGCGGGCTCGCGCTTTCTCGAGCGCTACGTCCCGGTGTACGACTCCACCGTCGCCGCCCGCTGCAAGGACGCGGGCCTGCCGCTCCTCGGCAAGACCAACACGGACGAGTTCGCGATGGGCTCGTCCACCGAGAACTCGGCGTACGGGCCGACCCGCAACCCGTGGGATCCGGAGCGCGTCCCCGGCGGCTCGGGCGGCGGCTCGGCGGCCGCCGTCGCGGCCGGGCTCGCGCCCTGGGCGCTCGGCTCCGACACCGGCGGCTCGATCAAGCAGCCCGCCGCCCTCACCGGCACCGTCGGCCTGCGCCCCACTTACGGCACGGTCTCGCGCTACGGCGTCGTCGCGTTCGCCTCGAGTCTCGACCAGGTCGGCCCGGTCGCGCGAAACGTCCGCGACGCCGCGCTCCTCTACCGGATCATCGCCGGCCGAGACCCCTGCGACACGACCACCGTCGACCTGCCTGAACCGGTCGAGCTCCCGGACGCCGACGACCTGAAGGGCGTTCGGGTCGGCGTCCCGAAGGAGCTGAACGAGGCCGAGGGGATCGAGCCCGGCGTCTCGGCTGCGGTGCGCGCCGCCGCAGACATGTGCCGCGAGCTCGGCGCCGAGGTCGCCGACTGCGAGCTGCCGCGCTCGGTCGACTACGGCCTCCCGTGCTACTACCTGATCGCACCGGCCGAGGCCTCGTCCAACCTGGCCCGGTACGACGGTGTCCGGTTCGGCCTGCGCGTGGGCGACGGCGACTTCGAGGCGATGCAGGAGCGGACGCGCGACGAGGGCTTCGGCGACGAGCCGAAGCGCCGGATCATGCTCGGCACCTACGCGCTCTCGGCCGGCTACTACGAGGCGTTCTACGGCCAGGCGCAGAAGGTGCGGACGATCATCAAGCGCGAGCACGACGCCGCGTTCGAGCGGTTCGACGTCCTCGTCTCGCCGACCTCGCCGACGGTCGCCTTCAGGCTCGGCGAGCGGACGGAGAACCCGCTCGCGATGTACCTCTCCGACCTCCTGACGATCCCCTCGTGCATGGCCGGTCTGCCGGGCCTCTCGATCCCGTGCGGCCTCTCCGAGGGGCTGCCCGTCGGCCTCCAGCTCGTCGGGCCTCAGTTCTCGGAGAACGCGCTCTTCCGGATCGGGCACGCGCTCGAGCGGGCACTCGGCTTCGACCCGGTCCCTCGGCGCCTCGCGGGAGCCGCCGGATGAGGAAGATCGTCGACGGAGCGGCGGACTTCGTCGTCGCCGCGGAGCGGGTCTTCGGCACGGAGCCGCGCGTCCTCGACGGCGCGCGATCCGTCCTGATCGGCGACCTGAAGCTGTCGCTCGAGGCGGGCGAGCGCGAGCTGTGGCTGATCCGCATGCACTCGCTGGCGCTCGAGGAGCGCGTGGCGATGGTCGAGGTGCGGGGCTCGATCGAGGAAGCGCTCGTCGAGGCGAGGGAGGTGGCCCATGCCTGAATGGGAGCCGGTCGTCGGCCTCGAGATCCACGTCCACCTGAAGACGCGGACGAAGATGTTCTGCCGCTGCGAGCTCGAGTACGGGGCGCGGGAGAACACGCGCACGTGCCCGGTCTGCCTTGCTCATCCGGGCTCGCTGCCGGTGCCGAACGAACGGGCCGTGGAGTGGACGATCAAGCTCGGCCTCGCGCTCGGCTGCGAGATCGCGCCGCGCGCAGTCTTCCACCGCAAGAACTACTTCTACCGCGACCTCCCGAAGGGCTACCAGATCTCCCAGTACGACGAGCCGCTCTGCCTCGACGGGCGCGTTCTCGTGCCGGGGCCGGAGGGCGACCTCGAGGTCGGCATCGTGCGGGCCCACCTCGAAGAGGACGCGGCGAAGAGCGTCCACGTCGGCGGCGCCGGCGGGCGCAGCGTGCGCGCGGAGTACTCGCTCGTCGACCACAACCGGGGAGGCACGCCGCTCGTCGAGATCGTCACCCGGCCCGACCTGCGCTCGGCCGACGACGCGAAGCGGTTTCTCCAGCTCCTCCGGCAGACGATCGTCGAGCTCGGGATCTCCGACGCCGAGATGGAGAAGGGCTCGCTGCGGGTCGACGCCAACGTCTCGGTGCGCCCGCAGGGGTCGGACGAGCTCCGCACGCGCTGGGAGCTGAAGAACATGAACTCGTTCAACTTCATCGCCCGCGGGATCGAGCAGGCGATCA
>VAYE01000310.1 GCA_005883235.1 Actinomycetota bacterium | reverse complement strand
ATGCGGCCGAGCGGCGGCGGGTCGTCCTCCTCGAGTTCTCGCGTGCGGACCGCCGTGACGACTGCAGCGGTCTCGGCCGCGAGGGCCACGACCGCAGCGGCGGCGGTGATCCCGATCTGCCAGCCGGTGATGCCGAGCCCCCAGCGGCTCCCGCTCGGGTTGCAGCGCGCCGAGGAGAGGAAGAAGAGCGCCGCGTGCTGGCACGTCCACGCCGCCGCCCCGCCGAAGAGGCCGAACCACTGGAGGAGCTCGAACCGCCTCATAGCGACGGCGAGACCTGGGTGAGGACGACGAGGACGGCGAGCGCGTTCACGAAGTGCCAGAAGAACGTCGACGCCCAGAGGGCCGTGAAGCGGTATCTCGTGAGACCGGTCGAGAGGCGGAGCAAAAGCCAGACGTCGAGAAGCAGGCCGACCGCGACGTGCGCATGGTGCGCGCCGAGAAGCGTGAAGTAGATGGAGCCGTACGCGTGCTCCCCGGGCGAGAACTTGCCCGCGCCGCCCGGAACGCGGCCTGCATCGGCACGCTCGTCGCGACGAGGACGGCGGTCAGGATCAGCGGCAGCACGACCTTCGGCTCCGGTGTCCCCGGCGGAGGCCAGTGCACCGCCTTGAAGCGCAGGTAGTAGTAGGTGCCGAGGAGGGCGCCGAAGAGCATCGCCTCGCTCGCAAGGAAGATCGCCATCCCCCACCAGCCGTTCGGGTGGGCGACGGGCCTCGGCCGCGGGGCCCGGCGCGGGAGCGCGTCCTCCGTCACGCCTCGGCCGGCTCCTGGGAGTGCCACCCGCCGAGCGCGAGCAGCGCGAGCGCGCCGAAGATCCCGGCCACGACGAAGTGGCCGAGGAGGAGCATGACGAAGAGCACCGTCACGAGGAGCCCGAGCGTGATCGGCCACCACGACTCCGAGGGCATCTCGAGCACCTCGTCGAGGTAGCCGTCGCGTACCGTCGAGGCGGGCGTCTCGTGCCCCTCCTCGAGGACGAGCTCGCCCGACTCGAGCCGGCGCGCGTCCTCGTCCCGGTCGGCGCGGTCCCAGTTCGGATACGGGCTCGTCACCCTCGGGATGACGGCGAAGTTGTAGTGCGGCGGCGGCGAGGTCGTCGTCCACTCGAGCGTGCCGCCGAAGAACGGGTCGGGGCCGGCGTAGGGACCGCGGAAACGGCTCCACAGGAGGTTGCCGAAGATGAGCAGCAGGCCGGCGGTGAGGACGAACGCGCCGATCGTCTCGGAGAGGTTGTACGCGCCCCAGCCGAGCCCGCCCTGGTAGGTGTAGACGCGACGCGGCATCCCGAGCAGGCCGACGATGTGCATCGGGAAGAAGGTGAGCGCCGTCCCCGCGAAGGTGAGCCAGAAGGAGAGCTTCGCCACCAGCTCGTGGTACAGCCGCCCGGTGACCTTCGGGAACCAGTAGTACATCCCGCCGAGGATCGGGA
>VAYE01000078.1 GCA_005883235.1 Actinomycetota bacterium | reverse complement strand
GACGCACACCCTGCCGCCCAGCCTGTCGCGTTGTACGAGCCGGTGCCCGGGAAGGCGGTCATCGGCGTCGGAACGGACGAGTCGGGGGTGATCGTGAAGGAGCTGGTCGCCGTGCTGCTCGCGTTGTCGGTGACGGTGACCGTCTTCGACCCGCTGTCGCTGCCACCGTTCGCTCCGGGCCAGGTGTAGACCCGGCTGTACGGGCTCGCGGTCACGTTGGCCGCGGTGGTCGGCGTGAATCCTCCGGCGAGGCCCGGGAATGCGACCTGCTTGACGCCCGATTCGGGATCGCTCGCGCCCTCGGTCACCGTGAAGGTGCCGCCACCGCCCGCCGGGCGATAGTAGAAGGTGGAGCCGGACTGGTAGCTGTCGTTCGAGCCTTCCGTGATCGTCGGGGGCGGCGCCGAGGGCGGCGTGTTGTCGAGGAAGAGGGCGACCTGGTCGGCGACCCATGCCCCGCTCGCGCCGGCCGTGGACACCTTCGTCCCCGTCCCGCCGGTGCCGGCGAAGGTGTAGTCGCCTGCGGTTCCGGTGTGCTTCGCGCCACCACCGCCGGACTGGAGCGTCCAGCGCTGCGTCGTCGAGCCGTCCGCGGGCAAGGTCGTGTTCGTGTTGATCGCCCAGTACGCGGCGACCATGTCGCCGGCGCGGGAGGTGACGACCGACGGCGCCGTGACCGAAGTGCTGCTCCCCGAGTTGCCGCCGGAGGCGTCGATTCCGTTCGCCGTCGAGGAATCGACCCCGACGTAGGCCGAGATGCCGGCGACGATCTTGGCCGACCCGCTCAGGTTGAAGGTGTACGAGACGGGCTCCGACGCGGTCGCCTTCTTGCGGAAGATCTCCTGCTCGATCGACCCGTTCGTCGTCCGGACGACTGACACCCACCCGCCGGGCGGAGTGATCGTCGGCGTGCTCCGGACCGCGATCTGCGCGAGCATCACGTCGTTCGCGGCGACGCCGGCCGGGGGCGAGATCGTGATCGAGGCGGCCCCGTTCGAGGTGGCCGTCACCGACGAGCGGAACGTGATCGCCGGGTCGACGACATAGGGAAGGGGAAGGTCGCGGTCGTCGAGACGCAGCTCGAGCCACCAGGCTCCGCGACTCCGGCGGAGGCTCCAGCGGAGCCCCTTCGGAGTCGCCTGGCGGCCGTGCGAGTCGAGGATCTCGACGGGAGCGATCGAGGTCGCGGCGAGACGGTGACGGGCGACGAAGCCGACCGCGCCGTCGGCGCCGAGACGTGGTGTGAGTCCGGCGTCCCCGATGCGCCACCGCCACGTGCGGACGCCTTGCCGTCGCGTGACCGTCAGGAGCTCTTCCACCTTGCCGGGCTCGACGACGACAGTGTCGTGCCCGAACGAGGTGGGGCGCGTGACGCCGTCGTGGAAGCGCCGCCACCGGGCTGGGACGGCGGCCGGCGTGAGCGTCACCCGCCCGGCGCGGGTCCTGATGCCGAAGTCGCGAGAGCCGATCCGGGCACTGACGCCGCGTGCGAGCCGACGGGGAGCCGGCACGGTGTGGGCGGGCGGCCCGAGCGCGCTCTGCAGGAACGACGGCAGCGACTGCGGAACGGCGCCGTTGTCCGCGCGGAGCGCGACGAGCGAGACTGCGAGGGAGGCTGCGGCGAGAAGAGGAACCGCGGCAAGCGGCAGCACACGGACCTCGCCCAGCGAGGTCGAACCCGGCCGCAGTTTCCGAAGTCCCGACATGTCGTGGCGCGCGCGTGTACCTGCGCGCACGAGGGGCATCGACGCCGAGGGAAGGAATCCTCAGTTTCCCGCATGAGGATTACGTAGGTTTGGTGCCGAAATCTCCCCCGCCTGAGGGAGCCCGCCCCCCGCCGGACGAGGGAAGGCCGCCCCCTAGAATGAGTCACGTGGCCACGACCGAGGATCCGCTTGCTCGCCTAAACGCCGCCGCCGAATGGCGGCGCGAGCTCTACGAGGCGACGCCCGAGCGGGAGGGGGAACTCTTCTCGACGATCTCTGGGCTCGAGAACGAGCCGCTCTACACACCGGACACGGTCGAGACCGACTACGACCGAGACCTGGGCCATCCGGGCGTCTACCCCTTCACGCGCGGCGTCTACCCCTCGATGTACCGCGGCAAGCTCTGGACGATGCGCCAGTTCGCCGGCTTCGGCACGGCGGAGGAGACGAACGAGCGCTTCCGCTATCTGCTCGAGCACGGCCAGACCGGGCTCTCGACCGCCTTCGACATGCCGACGCTGATGGGCTACGACTCCGACCATCCGCGCTCGCTCGGCGAGGTCGGCCGCGAGGGCGTGGCGGTCGACTCGCTCGCCGACATGGAGACGCTCTTCGCGGGCATTCCGCTCGGCGAGGTCTCGACCTCGATGACGATCAACTCGCCCGCCGCGATGCTGCTCGCCTTCTACGTGTGCGTCGCCGAGGAGCAGGGGGTGCCGGCGGCCGAGCTCCGCGGGACGATCCAGACGGACATCCTCAAGGAGTACATCGCCCAGAAGGAGTGGATCTTCCCGCCCGAGCCGTCGATGCGGCTCGTCGTCGACATGATCGAGTACTGCGCGCGCGAGCTTCCGCGCTGGCACCCGATCTCGATCTCGGGCTACCACATCCGCGAGGCGGGCTCGACGGCGGCGCAGGAGCTCGCCTTCACGCTGGCCGACGGGTTCGCGTACGTCGACGCGGCGCTCGAGCGCGGCCTCGACGTCGACGACTTCGCCCCCCGGCTCTCCTTCTTCTTCAACGCCCACCTCGACTTCTTCGAGGAGGTCGCGAAGTACCGCGCTGCGCGCCGGATCTGGGCCCGCGAGCTGCGCGAGCGCTACGGCGCGCAGAACCCTCGCTCCTGGTTGATGCGCTTCCACACGCAGACGGCCGGCGTCTCGCTGACCGCGCAGCAGCCCGAGGTGAACATCGTGAGAACCGCGCTCGAGGCGCTCGCCGCGGTGCTCGGCGGGACGCAGTCGCTGCACACGAACTCGTTCGACGAGGCGCTCGCGCTACCGACCGAGGACGCAGT
Source organism: Actinomycetota bacterium (assembly GCA_005883235.1). The sequence goes on along the minus strand of VAYE01000078.1, from coordinate 2,930 downwards.
CCGGCTCGCCCTGCGGACGCAGCAGGTGATCGCGCACGAGACGGGCGTCGTGAACACGATCGACCCGCTCGGCGGCTCCTGGTACCTCGAGGACTTGACGAACAGGCTCGAGGCCGAGGCGTACGACTACTTCGCGCGCATCGAGAAGCTCGGCGGCGTGATCGCGGCGATCAAGGACAACTTCTTCCAGCGCGAGATCGCCGAGGCGTCGTTCCGGTACCAGGCCGAGGTGGAGGCCGAGCAGCGCGTGATCGTCGGCGTCAACCGCTACCAGCTCGAGGACGAGACGGCCCTCGAGATCCTGCGCATCGACCCGGCGCTCGAGCAGCAGCAGATCGAGCGCGTGCAGACGCTCCGCGGGCGGCGCGACTCGGCCGCCGTCGAGGCCGCCCTGACGGCGCTGAAGGACGCGGCCGCTCGGGACGACGTGAACCTCATGCCGCCGATCCTGGACGCCTCCCGCGCCTATGTGACGATGGGCGAGATGTGCGACGCGCTGAGGGCCGTCTGGGGCGTCTGGCGGGAAACCCCGGTCTTCTAGCGCTTAAAGCGATGCACGCCCGTGCCAGACTGAAGTCAGGCACGGGACTAACCGGAGCCCCGATTTCGTCGTCTACTCTGAGAGCGTGAGCACGTATCCCGCCCGCCTGAAGACGTCGCGGCGTCTGCTGCGCCTGTTCCCGTGGGTCTCCGGCCTCGTGCTGGTGGCCGGCCTCGTCGCGTTCCTGATCGTCTTCTACGGCAACACGGCGAAGCAGCAGGACGTGAACCCGGCACCCGGCTTCAAGCCGACCGTCGTGAAGCCGACCGCCGGGAAGTCGGTCCCGGTGCCGAGGGAGTCGAGGGTCGTGGCCGGCCGGTTCATCCTCACCGCCGTCCAGCGCAAGCACCTCGAGCAGGCCTGGCCACTCATCGGGCCGGCGATCCGGCAAGGGCTCACGCACAAGCAGTGGCTGACGGGGAACATCGCGGTCGTCCCCTGGTTCGGTCAGCTCGGCCAGGTGCCGCTGAAGGTCGACTACTCGATCAAGAACGAGGTCGAGTTCACGGTCATCCTCGCGCCGAAGGTCGGCACGAAGGGTCATCCCGACACGTTCATCATCACGCTGCACAAGTTCGGCAACAAGTGGCTGGTCACGAGCTGGGTTCCGTTCGAGCCGCCGCCGATCAAGGCCAACCCGGTCGGGTAGCGCGGGTGTTGCACGCGCCGCGCCCTGAACTGCTCTTGGGCGGGTGAGGAGGCTCCTCTCGTCGCCTCGTCGACGGCGCCGCCTGATGTGGGCCGGCCTCGTCGTCACGGCGGCGGCGAGCGCGACGATCGTCGGGGTCTTCTTCTCGAACACCGGGCGTCGCAACGAGGCGCCGTTCACGAAGGGCCCGGTGCAGGTCGTCGGGCCGGCGCCCAAGACCGTGAAGTACAGCGCGCGCGAGCAGCGCGACGTCGCCGGCGTGGCCGCCGCGTTCGTGGCGACCGCCGTGCTCCGCAACCACACGGAGCGTTCCTACGACCTCACCGACGTTGCCTTCCACCAGGGCCTGTCCCGTGGCGAATGGGGCACGGGGAACATCCCGGTCGTGCCGTATCCGCGGAACGCAGTCGCGGTCGTGAAGTGGAAGTCCGACTATTCGTTCAAGGACCGCGTCGGGCTCAAGGTGTACTTCCAGCCGAAACCGACTGCGACGGTGGGTGGCATGGCCTTCAACATCGAGCTCCATCGGGTCGGGCCGCCGCAGCACCGGCGCTGGCTCGTCGACGACTGGACGCCGGCGGGTCTGTCGTCGCCGGCGCCGAGGCAGGCGGCGGGGCAGCCCGTGGACGCCGCCTTGGCGCCCCGCGCCGGCCTCGGCGCGGCGTGGCTCTTGCTGCCCGTGGCGCTCGTCTTCGGCCTGATCCTGCTCGTGCCCCTCGTGCTCGCGCTGCGGGGCTGGTATCGCCGAACCCGCGCGAATCGCACGTACGGCACGCTGTCGGAGCGCCAGCACTAGGCTCATATACTCCGGGCCATGGCGCGCAAGATTCGCGTCGTGATCGCGAAGCCCGGCCTCGACGGCCACGATCGCGGCGCGAAGATCATCGCCCGCGCGCTTCGGGACGCGGGCATGGAGGTCATCTACACCGGCCTGCACCAGACGCCCGAGCAGATCGTCGAGACGGCGATCCAGGAGGACGCGGACGCGGTCGGGATCTCCATCCTCTCCGGCGCCCACATGACGCTCGTCCCGCGGATCATCGAGGGCCTGCGTGAGAACGAGGTCGAGGACGTCCTCGTCGTCGTGGGTGGGACGATTCCCGCCGACGACGCGCGCGAGCTGAAGGAGCTCGGGGTCTCGGAGGTGTTCACGCCGGGCGCGCCGACCGGCGAGATCGTCGACTTCCTCAAGCAGCGGGTGCCGGTCTGACCGTCGGCCTCGCCCGCGAGGACGGGGTCGCGATCGTCACGGTCGAGCGGCCGGAGGCGATGAACGCCCTCGACCTCGAGAGCCTGACGGCCCTGCACGAGCGGCTTGGCGAGCTCGCGGCGGACGGTGATGCGCGGGTCGTCGTCCTGACCGGCGCCGGCGACCGCGCGTTCGTCGCCGGGGCGGACATCAAGTACATGAGCGGCCTCTCGGTGCTCGAGGCGCGCGAGTGGGGCGGTCTCGGCCACGCCTGCGCGTCGCTCCTGGAGACGATGCGGAAGCCGACCATCGCCGCGATCAACGGGTTCGCGCTCGGCGGCGGCTGCGAGCTCGCGCTCGCCTGCGACCTGCGCTACGCGGCTCGCACGGCGAGGCTCGGCCAGCCGGAGATCAACCTCGGGGTCATCCCCGGCTGGGGCGGAACGCAGCGGCTCGCTCGGATGTGCGGCGTCGGGTTCGCGAAGGAGCTGATCCTGACCGGACGCCTCGTCGACGCTGAGGAGGCGGAGCGCCGCGGGCTCGTGAACGCC
>VAYE01000307.1 GCA_005883235.1 Actinomycetota bacterium | reverse complement strand
TCGATCCGCTGACCTTCCTTCGCGGTGCCCAGCGTGAGGAGGGTCATGATCTGCGTCTGGCCCCGCGTGAAGAGAGCCGAGCCGTGCGTGCGCGGGCTCACCGACACCTCGCACTCGATCGGGCGGATCTCCTCGGCGCCGCGGCCGTCCGGCCGCCGCTTCTCGACGGCGATCTTCCGCCGCACGAGATCCTTGTAGATCGCCTCGGCCGCCTTCTTGACGTAGCTCTTCGTGAGCGAGTCCTTGACGGCCGGGCCCTCGCCTTCGACGGTGGCCGGGCCGACCGGGAACGGCAGCTCGACCGTCTCGATGATCCGGTCGAAGAGCAGGTGCCGCTTGGCGGACTTCAGCTCCTTGGAGTCTTGCTCGGCCTCGGTCAGCGCGTGCAGGTCGTCCTCGAACTGCTGTCGCACCGGCTCCTTCACGGCCTCGACCCGCGCCTGCTCGAGGAGCATCGCCAGGCTCTGCCGCATCTGCACCTGTCGGGTGACGTCCTCTTCGGTCGAGTCCATGCTGAGCTCGGGCAGGAGCTCCTCGATGAGGGCGCCCGCCTCGCGGAGACCCTCGCTCGCGATCCGCTGCCGGATCTCCTCGCCGTGCTGCGCCTCGAGCTCCTCCGTGACGGAGGGATCGAGCCACTTCGGCTTGCCGACCTCCCGGCGGAGCTCTTCCTGCGCCTCGCAGAGCTTCACGATCTCGGTGTGGGCCAGCTCGAGCGCCTCGAGCAGCGTGTCCTCGGGGATCTCGTCCGCGCCGGCCTCGACCATCGTCAGGCCTTCCTTCGTGCCGACGACGATCAGGTCGAGCGTCGCGCCCTCGAGGTCGGGGAGCGTCGGGTTGACGACGAGCTCGCCCTCGATCCGGCCGATGCGAACGGCGCCGACCGGCCCGATGAACGGGAGCGGCGAGATCATGAGCGCCGCGGAGGCGCCGTTGATGCACAGGATGTCGTGCGCGGTGATCAGGTCGGCCGAGAGGACGGTGCAGATGACCTGCACCTCGTTCCGGAAGCCCTTCGGCCAGAGCGGCCGGATCGGGCGGTCGATCATCCGCGCCGTGAGGATCGCCCGCTCGGTGGGCCGTCCCTCACGCTTGAAGAAGCCGCCCGGGATCTTCCCGGCGGCGTACATCCGCTCCTCGACGTCCACGGTCAGCGGGAAGAAATCCGCGCCCTCGCGCGCCTCCGTCCGCCCCTGCGCCGTCGCGAGCACCATCGTCTCGCCCGAGCGGACGACGACGGCGCCGTCGGCCTGCTTGGCGAGCTTTCCGCTCTCGAACGTGATCTCGCGCCCACCGACGGTGGCCGGCACCGTCGTGACGCGCTCTGTAGCAACTGCCATATGTAATTCCTCCACTCTTCGTGGAAGGTGGAGGTTTGAGTCAGCCACGTCGCAGCCGTGACTCGCTCAAACTTCCACCCTCCGGTCGTTTTAGCGCCTGAGGCCGAGCTCTTTGATCAGCTCGCGATAGCCCTCCAGGTCGTTTCGCTGCAGATAGTTCAGGAACCGCCGCCGACGGCCCACGAGCTTCAAGAGGCCGCGGCGCGAGTAGTGATCCTTCGGGTGGGCCCGAAGGTGCTCCGTGAGCTCGTTGATGCGCGTGGTCAAGAGCGCGACCTGCACCTGCGTCGAGCCGGTGTCGGCCTCGCTGCGCCCGTGCTTCTGGACGATCTCCTGCTTCGCTTCCTTTGTGAGGGTCAAACAACCTCCTGATAGACGGCTCCGCGATCCCCGCGCGGCGCGAAGGAAGAACGCGCACGGCCGGCCGTCGCAGCCTCCCTGGCTTCCTGCGTCGCCGAGACGGTCATGACCGGCCTCCTCGGCGGCGGGCACGCGATCTACCTCGACGGGCGAAGCGGGCGCGCCGCGAACCTCGACTGCTTCGTCGCCGTCCCCGGGCTGGGCGCCGAGCGGCGCGAGCCGGAGCTCCTCCACCTCGAGGTCCCGTTCGGGGCCGAGCTCGTCCACTACGCCGTCGGCCCCGCGTCCTGCGGCGTCCCAGGGCTTCCGGCCGGGCTCGACGCGCTCTGGCGCAGTCACGGCCGGCTGCCGTGGCCGCGGCTCGTCGAGCCGGCGATCCGGCTCGCGCGAGCGGGGACGATCCTCCCGTCCGCGCACGCGGCCTGCCTCGCGATGCTCGCTCCGGTGATGACGATGAACGAAGGGGCGCGGATCTACTCGCCCGGCGGTGAGCTTCTCGGCACGGACTCGATGCTCCACCAGCCGGGCCTCGTCGCGGCGCTGGAGATCGTGGCGGAGGAGGGCGCCATGAGCGTCTACCGGGGCTCGCTCGCCGCCGCCCTCCTCGAGCTCGTGGAGGAGCGCGGCGGCCTCGTGACGCGCGCCGACCTCGAGGCGTACGAGGCGGCGTGGAGCGACCCGGTGGCCGCCCGCCTCCTGGGCCTGCGGGTCGAGACTCGTGCCGGGCTGTCTGGGCTCCCGGAAACGCTCGAGCGCTACCGCAGCGCGCGAGGCGGCGGTGAAGAAGGCCGCGTGCTAGCGCTCCTCGATGCACTCGGCGCGTCGCCGCCGAGCACGGCGGCCGGAGGCGACACGACGAACCTCGTCACGGTGGACGAGGACGGGAGCGTCTGCGTCCTGACGACGAGCCTCGGGCTCGGCTCCGGAGACTTCCTGCCGGGCCTCGACCTGCACCTGAACAGCATGCTCGGCGAGGTCGATCTCCTCCGCGGCCCCCTGGAGCCGGGCCGGCGCATGGAGAGCATGATGGCGCCGACCCTCGTGCACGACTCGGAGGGTGTCGCTCTCGCGGCGGGGGCCGCCGGCGGAACTCGTCTTCGCACTGCTCTCCTCACCGTGCTCGCCGGAGTGCTCGACGACGGCCTCGATGCCGGGACAGCCGTCACTCGACCCCGTTTCCACCCGGTCGGTCGTCGGGTGGCGAACGCCGAGCCGGGCCTTACCGACGAGGCTCT
>VAYE01000077.1 GCA_005883235.1 Actinomycetota bacterium | reverse complement strand
GTCGGCGGCCACGCGAGCCGCCTGGCACACGCGCCGCTCCTTCGCCCAGGCGAGCCGCGCCACGAGGTCGAGGCCGAGCCACCGTGCCTGCGCCCGCCGGAACCGTCGAGAGTTCAGCACGACGGTCCGCTCGTCGCGGATGCGGAGGCCGCCGCCGACGAGGATCGCGTTCGCCTGGCCCGCGAAGGCCGATCGGAGTCGGCCGTGGTCGAGCGAGGTCAGGGCGCGGCCGATCTCCGCGGTCGAGGGCAGCGGGCCGATCGTCGGCCGCGCGGCGACGGCGCCGGCGGCGCTCATCCCGCTCCAGTCGCCGAGCCGGTCGAGCGCCCAGACCGGCACCTCCTGGAGGCAGAGCACGTCCGGCCGGTCGGCGGCCGCGAGCCGGATCATCTCCTCGAGGAACGCCGCCCGCTCCGGCGGCTTCGCGTTGCCGTGGAAGAGGTTCCAGGTCCGGACGAGCAAGGGCGCAAGTCTAGGCTTGCGGCCGTGCAGATCGTCCTCGCCGACCCGCCTGCGTTCACGCCGCAGTACGACCACGAGCTCGCCGCCGCGCTCGCCCGGGCCGGCGCCGACGTGCGGCTGCTGACCTCCCGCTTCCGCTTCGGCGAGACGCCCGCCCCGGAGAACTACGAGCGCGACGAGCGGCTCTACCCGCTCTCGTCGCGTCTCTTCGGCCGCTCCCGCATGCGCCTCCCCCTTCGTGCACTGGAGCACGTGGGCGTGCTGTTCGAGCTCGGGCGCGTCAGGGCCGGGATCCTCCACTTCCAGTGGCTCGCGTGGCCGCAGCTCGACCGGCGGCTGCGGTTCCACGTGCCGGCGGTCTTCACGGCGCACGACCTCCTGCCGCGGCGGACGGCGGGGAAGACCCGGTTGTGGCGCGAGCTCCTCGCGCGGTTCGAGCGCGTCGTGGTGCACAGCGAGCGGGGGCGCGAGACGATCGCGCAGCTCGGCGTCGAGGCGGAGCGGCTGCGCGTGATCCCCCACCCCGTCTTTCCCAGCGACCCGCCGCGAGCCGACGACGGACGGACGCTCCTCTGCTTCGGCGTCATCAGGCCGTACAAGGGGCTCGAAGACGCGATCGAGGCCCTGCGCCGCCTCGACGGGACGCGGCTCCTCGTCGCGGGCGATCCGCTCGAGCCCGTCGAGCCCTACCGCGAGCGCGCCCACGGCCTCGACGTCGACTGGCGGCTCGGCTACCTCTCACAGCGGGAGGTCGACCGCGCCTTCGGCGAGGCCACGCTCGCCCTCTTCCCGTACCGGCCCGAGCTCGACCAGAGCGGGGCGCTCCTGCGGGCGCTCGGCGCCGGCGTGCCGGCGGTCGCCTACGACGTGGGCGGAATCGCCGAGCCGGTGCGGCGCTTCGGGGCGGGCCGCGTCGTCCCGGCCGGCGACGTCGAGGCGCTCGCCGCCGCCGCGCGGGAGCTCCTCGACGACCCCGCCGCGCTCGAGGCGGCCCGGGCGGGCGCGCGCCGCGCGCGCGAGGAGCTCACGTGGGACCGCGCCGCCGCCGCCCACCTCGAGCTCTACAGGGAGCTCGCGTGATCTTCCGCAAGCGCTTCGCCGACGTCGTCTCGCGCCAGCTCGACCTCTTCGAGCGCGAGCACGCCGGCTTGATCGCCGACTGCATGGCCGCCGAGCGCGCCTACGACCGCGCCGACCGCACCGAGGCCGAGGAGCGGTACGGTGACTACGTGGACCTGGTCGAGACGGCCACCGAGCTCCTGGCCGACCTCCGCGACGGCTACGCCTCGACGCTCGAAGACGAAGCCGCGGACCAATACGAGACGACGTTCAACCGCGCGGTGCTCAAGCGCCTCCCCCGCTTCGCCTTGGAAATAGAGGATCGCTGAGTGGCCCACATCGAGGACTACGCGCTCGTCGGCGACCTCCAGACGGCCGCGCTCGTCAGCCGCGAGGGCTCCGTCGACTGGCTCTGCTTCCCCCGCTTCGACTCGGGCGCGTGCTTCGCCGCGCTGCTCGGGACGCCCGACCACGGGCGCTGGGCGCTCGCCCCGCGCGGCGAGGCGTGGCAGGCGGGCCGGCGCTACCGGCCGGACACGCTCGTCCTCGAGACCGAATGGGAGACCGACACCGGCGCGGTACGCGTCCTCGACTTCATGCCTCCGCGGGGCCGGGCGCCGGACATCGTCCGCATCGTCGAGGGCCTCCGCGGCGAGGTCGAGATGAGCTCGGAGCTCGTGATCCGCTTCGACTACGGCTCGATCGTCCCGTGGGTGCGGCGGCTGCCCGAGGCCGACTGCCGGATCGCGGTCGCCGGCCCGGACGCGCTCTGCTTCCGATCCCCGGCCGAGACGCGCGGCGAGAACATGCGGACGATCTCGGACTTCACCGTTCGCGAGGGCGAGCGCGTGCCGTTCGTCCTCACCTGGTACCCGTCGAACGAGGATCCGCCCGAGCCGGTCGACGCGGACGCCGCCTTCGAGGACACGCGCCGGTTCTGGGAGGAGTGGGCAGAGAGGTGCACCTACCGGGGCGAGTGGCGCGAGGCGGTGCACCAGTCGCTCGTGGTGCTGAAGGCGCTCACCTACGCGCCCACCGGCGGGATGGTCGCGGCGCCGACGACCTCGCTCCCGGAGCAGCTCGGCGGCGTCCGGAACTGGGACTACCGCTTCTGCTGGCTGCGCGACGCGACGCTGACGCTCCTCGCGTTCCTGAACGGGGGCTACCTCGACGAGGCGCGTGCCTGGCGGACCTGGCTCCTCCGTGCGGCGGCCGGCGACCCGGCCGACATCCAGATCATGTACGGCGTCGCCGGCGAGCGCCGCCTGACGGAGCTCGAGCTGCCGTGGCTCCCGGGCTACGAGGGCTCGAAGCCGGTCCGGGAGGGAAACGCCGCGATCCGCCAGTTCCAGCTCGACGTGTACGGCGAGGTCATGGACGCGCTGCACCAGGGACGCACCCACGACCTCGAGAGCTCGCCGGAGGCGTGGGCGCTCCAGCGGCACCTCCTGCGCCACCTCGAGCACGCGTGGAAGGAGCCGGACGAGGGCATCTGGGAGGTGCGCGGCCCGCGGCGGCACTTCACGCACTCGAAGGTGATGGCGTGGGTCGCATTCGACCGCGGCGTGCAGGCGGTCGAGCGCTTCGGCCGCACCGGGCCCGTCGAGCGTTGGCGCCAGGTGCGGGCGGAGATCCACGAGGAGGTGCTCCGCGAGGGCTTCGACACCGAGCTCGACTCCTTCGTCGGCTTCTACGGCGCGAAGCGGCTCGACGCGAGCCTGCTCGTGATCCCGCTCGTCGGCTTCCTCCCGGCCGACGACCCCCGCATGGTCGGGACGGTGGCGGCGATCGAGCGCGAGCTCGTCCGCGACGGCTTCGTCCAGCGCTACCGTGCGGACGACGAGACGGCGTCGATCGACGGCCTGCCGCCCGGCGAGGGCGTGTTCCTGCCGTGCACGTTCTGGCTCGTCGACAACCTCGCGCTCCAGGGGCGGCTCGACGAGGCGCGGACCCTCTTCGAGCGGCTCCTCGCGCTCCGCAGCGACCTCGGCCTGCTCGCCGAGGAGTACGACCCGGAGCTCCGCCGCCAGCTCGGCAACTTCCCGCAGGCGTTCACGCACGTGGCGCTCGTGAACAGCGCGTTCAACCTCGCGTGCGCCGAGGAGCGCATGGACACCTCCGCGCTCGTGCAGCGCCGTCCGGAGGAGCAGCCGACCGCGGCGGGCTACTGAGGGCGCCGCGCCAAATTGAGCGTGAAGAGGTACGTCTTCCGCACCGTCCGGGACGGGCGTGCCTCGATGCGTCGTCGAATCGCGTCGTACAGGCGCTCGCGCGTCGCGGGCTCCATGGCCCGGTTCGGCGAGTACGTGTCGAGGACGCCGACGTACTCCTCGCCGGAGTACGTCACGTCGGCGAGGTAGCGGCGCACCTCGACGTCCACGAAGAGGCCGGTCTCCTCGAGCTGGGCGCGCAGGTCGCTGACCTCCTCGGGCAGCGGCGGCGGGCGGTTCCGGTCGCTCGGCACGACGGCGTCGTAGTCGGCCTGCACCTCGGCCCAGAACGGGTCGCCCCCCTCGACGAGGACGTGCTCCGTCTCGGCGACGGCGAGGCAGCCGCCCGTGCGCAGGAGGCGCGCCGCCTTCGCGTATCTCACCTCGGGGTCGACCCAGTGGAAGGCGGTGAAGGCGACGACGGCGTCGAAGCTCTCGTCACTCGCCTGCCACTCCTCGAAGACGGTGTTCACGACCTCGACGCGCGGGAAGCCGGCGAGCTTGCGGCGCGCGACCGCCGCGAGCCCGGTGCCGAGCTCGACGCCCACGATGTCGAAGCCGCGCTCGGCGAGCGGGAGCGTCGCCTGGCCGGTGCCGCAGCCGATCTCGAGCACCTGCGAGCCAGCCTCGAGGCCGGCGAAGGAGACGAGGTCGTCGAAGAGCTCCGCCGGGTAGAGGGGCCGAGCGCGGTCGTAGAGCTCCGGCACCTCCTCGAACGTCGCGCGGAGGCGGCGCCGGTCAGCCATCCGCGGCCGCGACGGCGCCTGCGGCGGTGACGAGCGAGAGGTGCGTCAGGCCCTGCGGGAAGTTGCCGAGCAGCTCGTGCGTCTGTGGGTCGATCTCCTCCGAGTAGAGGCCGAGGTCGTTCGCAAGCGGCAGGAGCTCCTCCATCGTCGCGCGCGCCTCGCCCACGCGGCCGGCCCGCGCGAGCGCCTCGACGAGCCAGAAGGAGCAGGCGAGGAATGCGCCCTCCTCCCGCTTCTGGCCGCTGTAGCGGTAGAGGAGCGGCCCGCCCGCGGAGAGCTCCTCGCGGACCGCGGCGATCGTGCCGGCCATGCGCTCGCCGGCGGGCTCGGCGAAGCCCATGCGGGCCGCGCGCAGCACCGACGCGTCGAGCTCCTGCGAGTCCGCGTAGAACGTGTACGCGCCACGGGCCTCCGAGAAGCACCGCGTCTCGACGAAGTCGCGGACGGCGTCGCGCTCCTCGCGCCACTGCGCCGCGTGGTCGCCGGGGAGCTGGCCCTCCTCGACGAGCCGGAGCGCCCGGTCGAAGGCCGTCCAGCATGCGAGCTTCGAGATCGTGTAGTGGCGCAGGTCGGGCAGCTCCCAGATCCCCGAGTCCTCGTCGCGCCAGATGACGCAGAGGCGGTCGATCGTGTCGGCGAGGCGGCGGCCGGTCGCGTCGTCGAACTCGTTCCCCTGGCGCACGTACAGGTCGGCCGTCTCGAGGAGGTCGCCCCACGAGCCGAGCTGGAGCTGTGAGCTCGCGGCGTTGCCGTAGCGCACGGGCCGAGAGTCGCGGTAGCCCCGGAGTGGCAGCTCCTCGAGCCGCTCGGGAATGGAGCCGTCGAGCGCGTAGAACGGCCGCACGTCCGGGTCGGTCTGCGCGATCGCGCGCAGGAGCCAGCCGAACGACTCGTGTACGAGCGCACGAAGGCCGAGGACGATCAGGGCGTCGAGGGTGAAGGCGGAGTCGCGCACCCAGGCGTAGCGGTAGTCGTAGTTGCGGTCGCCGCCGATCCGCTCCGGGAGCGAGGTCGTCGGCGCGGCCGCGATCGCGCCGTCCGGCGTGTGGACGAGCAGCCGCAGGGCGAGGGCGCTGCGCGCGACCGCATCGGGCCACGGGCCGTCGTAGTCCCAGTTGTCGAGCCAGCGCCGCCAGCCCGCGCACGTGCCGTCGACGCGGCGCTCGACGTCGTCCCGCCGGGGGATCGGGACCGGGCCCGACTCGGCGGCGGCGAGCGCGAGCAGCGCCCGCGACCCGGGCGACGTCTCGAAGGTCGAGCCGACGTGGTCGTCCGCGACGCCGGGCTCGCCCGCGTCCCAGGCCTGGACCGCGAGGAGGACCTCTCCGGCCTCCGCGACCGGCGTTCCGCGGCGCATGCGGATCCGCGTCTCCGCTCGGCCCCAATCGAAGCGCGGCTCGACGCTCCAGCGCATCCGCACGGAGCCCTCGAGCCCCTCGACGCGCCGCGCGAGCTCGACCCAGGGAAGGAGCACGCCGTCCTCGAGCGTAAGGGCGTCGGTGACGCGAACGGAGCCGGAAGCGGTGCGGAAGACGGTCTCGAGGACGTTCGTCCGCTCGACGTAGCGCCGCTCGGCCTCGAAGTCGCCCTCGGGAGCGAGCGCGAAGCGGCCGCCGCGCTCGGGGTCGAGGAGCGCCGCGAAGGTCGTCGGGGAGCGCAAGCTCGGGAGCGAGAGGAAGTCGATCGAGCCGTCGAGCGCGACGAGCGCCACGGTCCGGCCGTCGCCGATCGCGCCGTAGGCCCCGATGGGCGCGAAGCCGTCCACCCGCCGCACGCGCCTGATTATCGCGGCGGTCCTAGGCAAGGCCGAGCGGGTCCAGTAAGACCAGTAGATGGCAGAGATGCTGGCGACCGCCGAAGCGGCGCGTGCCGACCACCGCGGAGGCCGCGCCCTCGGGGCGCTCGGCGCCGCAGCCGGTTCCGCGCGCGTGGCAGGTCTCCCGCGACCGCTCGGTGCCGCGACCCGCGTCGCCGACGTCCCGTTCGTCCTCGCTGGGCGGCCGCCGCTTCGCGCCGAGATTCGTGGGCTGCCGTTCCACGGCTACTTGCGACACAGGAGCTTCCTCGCCGGCGAGGTCCGGCCGGAGACGTCCTACTGCGAGCTCTTCGAGCGCTCCCTCCGCCCCGGCCCGA
>VAYE01000076.1 GCA_005883235.1 Actinomycetota bacterium | reverse complement strand
CTCGGTGCGCTTTCTCGGCAACCGCTCGTCGGGCCGCATGGGGGTGGCGCTCGCGCAGGAGGCGCGCAGGCGGGGCGCCGAGGTGACCCTCCTCGTCTCCAACCTCGCCGTCGAGGCGCCGCCCGGCGTCGAGATCGTCCCGGCGCCGACCGCGGAGGACGTGGCTCGGGAGACGCTCGCGCGAAGCGACGCGGACATCGTGCTCATGGCGGCCGCGGTCGCCGACTACCGGCCCGTCGAGGGCCACGACGGCAAGCGTCCGAAGGACGAGCAGGCGTGGGAGGTGACGCTCGAGCCGACGCTCGACGTGCTCCAGGAGCTCGGCTCGCGGCGGCGGAACGGCAGCGTCCTCGTCGGCTTCGCCGCCGACGTTGGCGAGGGCGGGCTCGAGCGCGCCCGCGAGAAGCGCGACCGCAAAGGAGCGGATCTGATCGTCTACAACGACGTGGGGAGAACCGACATCGGCTTCGACGCCGTAGAGAACGAAGTCGTGGTCATCTCGGCGGACGGAGAGCGGCTGATTCCGAAGGCGCCCAAGGAGCGGATCGCCGCCGCGATCCTCGACGAGGCCGAGACCCTGCTCGAGGAACGGGATGGACGAGTCGGTCGCTGACCGTCAGCCGGTCGAGGTCGAGGCGGCCGCGGACACGATCCAGCGGATCGTCGACAACCTCGCCACGGTCGTCCACGCGCCGGCGGACACCCTTCGTCTCTGCGTCCTCTGCCTCGTCAGCGAAGGGCACCTGATCCTCGAGGACTTCCCGGGAGTGGGGAAGACGATGCTCGCGAAGGCGCTCGCCCGCTCGCTCGAGGCCTCCTTCTCCCGGCTGCAGTTCACACCCGACCTGCTGCCCTCGGACGTGACCGGCGTGAACGTCTTCAACCAGCGCTCGAACGAGTTCGAGTTCAAGCCGGGACCGGTCTTCGCGAATCTGCTCCTCGTCGACGAGATCAACCGCGCCTCGCCGAAGACGCAGGCGGCGCTCCTCGAGTGCATGCAGGAGAACCAGGTCACGATCGACGGCCAGACCCACGAGCTCGTCAGGCCCTTCATGGTCATGGCCACGCAGAACCCGATCGAGTACGAGGGCACGTACCCGCTCCCCGAGGCGCAGCTCGACCGCTTCACGATGCGGCTCTCGCTCGGCTACCCGCCGCTCGCCGACGAGGCGAAGATGCTCACCGAGCAGACCAGCGAGCCGCCTCTCGACGCGCTCGAGCCCGTCACCTCGGCTGTGGAGGCCATGGCGCTCGCCGACGAGGCGAAGTCGATCTACGTCGAGGAGAGCGTGAATCGCTACGTCATCGCGCTCCTGCGGGTCGCGAAGGCGCTCGCGCTCGCGGACGGCCGCGAGTTCCTCGTCCCGGACGACGTGAAGTCCGTCGCGCCGGCCGTGCTCTCGCACCGGCTCATCCTCGCGCCGGAAGCGCGCTCGGCCGGGCTGAACGGCCTCGACGTCGTCCAGGAGGCGCTCGACCGCACCCCGGTTCCGGTTTAAGCGGGAATGGCGACGACGCGACGGGTCGACCGGTCAGTTCAGACGGACTCGCGGGGGAACCCCCGCGTCCTGACGTCGGCCCCGCAAGCGGTGCCTCGGAAGTGACCCGGCAGGGCCGCCTCGCGCTTGGCCTCGGCGTCGCCACGTACGCCGCCGCCTGGGCGTTCGGCTCGAAACCCCTCTACCCGGTCGCGACCGGCCTCCTGCTCGCCGTCCTGCTCGCGTGGGCGTGGGTGAGGCTCGCGACGAAGCCGATGCGGCTCGTCCGCAGCGCCGGCGACGGCGACCACCTGGAGGGCGACGATCTCCGCGTCCACCTCGTGCTCGAGCACGAGGGCCGCGTGGCGCCGGCCTCGGTGGTCGTGGTCGAGGACGTCGGCCGGCTGGGCGAGCGGCGGACGCCGCTTCGGCGCAGCGAGGGTCGCCTCTACGCGCGTTACGTCCTGCGCTCGCTGCCGCGCGGCCGCTATCCGTTCCAGGGTGCGAGGGCGGTGATCGAGGACCCATTCGGGCTGGAGCGCGCGGAGGTGCCGCTCGAAGGAGGAGGCGGCGCGCTCCTCGTCTACCCGCGGCTCGTCGAGCTCGAGCGCCTGTTCTCCGAGACCGGCGCCCACTCGCCCGACGGCCGCCGGCTCCTGCTCCGCCGGCCGAGCGGCTTCGAGCTGCACAGCGTGCGGGAGTACGAGCACGGGGAGTCGCTCCGGAAGGTCCACTGGCGCTCGACCGCCCGCCGCGGCCAGCTGATGGTCAAGGATCTCGAGGATGCGCCGCGCGACGAGGTCGCCGTGCTGCTCGACGCGGACGCCTCGGCCGTCGTCGGGACGCCGCCGGACTCGAGCTTCGACGCGCAGGTGCGAGCCGCCGGGTCGATCCTGCGCTCGCACGTCCGCCGCGGCCGTCGCGCCGTCCTGGTCGTGAGCTCGGCCCTGCCGGAAGCCCAGCGGGTGCACTCGTCCGACGGCGACTGGCGGCGGGCGCTCGAGCTGCTCGCGGCGGTCGAGCCGACCGGCCGGGCGCCGCTCGCGACGCTCCTCGCCGTGGAGGAGAGCCCCGCCTCGCGGGCGCTCGACCTCGCGGTCGTGACCGCGCGCCTCGCGCCCGAGCTCGTCGACCGGCTCGTCCAGCGCGCGCTCTCCCGCCGGCGCGCCTCGCTCGTCTACGTCGACGGCGCCTCCTTCGCGGACGGCGTCGCCGCGCAGCGGCGCCGCGAGCCGGCGCTGCTGCGGCTGCAGGCGGCCGGCGTCCCCGTGGCCGTGATTCGCCGGGGCGACGATCTCGCCGCCTGCCTCGGCGCCGCCGAGGTCTCGGGAGCGGCGCGTGCGTAGGACGGTCGTCCTCTATCTGCTGCCGGCCGCGGTCGTCGCCGCGAACTGGCTCCGCCTCGAGCACCCGGTCGGCTCGGTCGGGCAGGCGCTCTTGGTCGTCCTGCTCGCGCTCGGCCCGGCGCTCGTGCGGCCGGTCCTCGCGCGCGTGGGCGTCGCGGCGGTCGCCGCCCTGCTCGTCGTGCACACGGCCTTCGGCCTGTCCGTCTTCGACGCGCGCCCGTTCGACGGCCGCCACGACTTCTTCGGACCACTTCTCGGTCGCTTCCGGCACGGCTTCCTCGACTTCTACGACTTCCAGCTCCCGATCGCGCCCGCGCAGCACCCGCGCATGCACGGCGTGATCCTCGTCGCCGTGTTCTGCTTCTGCCTCGCGCTGGCGCTGGCGATCGCCGCGCGTCGCGCCGTCGCCGCGGTGCTCGTGGTGGTGGTCGGCGCGGGGTGGCCGGCGACGCTCCTCACGGGCGGAAACGAGCTCTTCCGCGGCGGCGCCCTCCTCGCCGCCGCCCTCGTCCTCCTCGCCGGCCTCGCCGCGCGCGACTGGGGCGTGTTCGGCCGCGCGGTCACGGCCGGGGTCGCAGTCGTCCTCTGCGCCGTCGTCGCGTCGACCTCACCCGCGGTCGCGAAGACGGAGTTCCTGAGCTGGCAGAGCTGGGACTTCTACACGCACCCGCAGAAGCCGGTCGACGTCTCGTACGTCTGGCGCTCCGACTACAGCGGCGTCCACTTCCCGAAGAAGGTGACCACCGTCCTGCGCATCAAGGGCCCGCCGGAGTCGCTCTACTGGCGCGCTACGACGCTCGACGAGTTCGACGGCCGCGAGTGGGTCGAGCGCCTGTTCCCTGCCGTCCCGGCGCACTCCTCGGCGCTGCCGCGACGGAACCCGCTCCTCCCGGCCGCCGCACTGGCCGGCAAGCATGTGGTGAAGGAGGACGTGACGGTGGAGGCGCTCCGCGACCGGCACCTCGTTGGCGCGAGCGTGCCGATTGGGTTCACCTTCGACCAGCGCAGCCTCGGTCAGGTCGAGACGGCGCGCGACGGCGTGGTCGTCGCCGGGCAGAACCTCGTGCGCGACCAGAGCTACACCGCGTGGAGCTACGCGCCTCGGCCGTCGGGCGCCGAGCTCGCCCGTTCGCAAGCCGCGTATCCGAGCGAGCTCGCCGCCGACGGCTACCTCGACCTCGAGCCGGGCATCACGGCGCCGCCGTTCGGGACCCCGAACCGCGACCCGCTCATGCGGCGCCTCTTCACGCTCAACGGCCTGGACGAGGTGCTCCGGCCATACGTCCCGCTCTACGGCACCGCCAACCGGGTCGTCGGCCGGCCGGCGACGCCGTACGCGGCGGCAATCGCGCTCGAGACGTGGTTCCGGCGCACGGGCGGCTTCACGTACGACGAGCGGCCCGGACCCGTCGGCGACGCGCCGCTCGCCGACTTCGTCCTCCGGACGAGACGCGGCTACTGCCAGCACTTCGCCGGGGCGATGGCGCTCATGCTTCGCTACCTGGGCATCCCCGCGCGCGTCGCAGCCGGGTTCACTAGCGGGTCCTACGACGCCGGTCACGGGACGTGGACGGTGACCGACCACGATGCGCACACCTGGGTCGAGGCCTGGTTCCACGGCTACGGCTGGCTGCCCTTCGATCCGACACCGGGGCGCGGCAGCCTGTCCGCCGGGTACTCGGTCTCCTCGCCGAGGTTCGACCTCTCGACGGCGCGGCGGCTGCTGGCGCTCGCGGCGGCGGTCTCGGTCCCCGACCCCCACGACTTCAAGCTCGACACGAACTTCGGGCAGCGAGACGCCGGCACGCCGTCGGCCGAGGGTGCGGGCGCGATCCGCCGAGACGGGCCGCTCGCGCGGGGGACCGGCGTCGCGAGCCAGGGCAGCCTGCTCCGGCTGCTCGCCCTCGTCGCGGCCGGGCTCGCGGCGGCGATCGCGCTCGCAAAGCTCGCGCTGCGCCGGGGGCGTTACCTGACCCGAGATCCTCGCCGCCTCGCCGCGGCCTGTCGCCGTGAGCTCGCGGACTTCCTCGCCGACCAGGGAGTCGGGATCCCGGCGAGCGCGACCGTCGCCGAGCTGGCGAACGCCGTCCACGACGAGCTCGCGGTCGACGCCCGGTCGCTGGTCGAGGCGCTCGACGCGGCCCGCTTCGGGCCGCCGCAGGCCGCCGGGGCGGAGGCGCGACGGGCGCGGCGGGAGCTTCGCCGGGTCGAGCGCGAGCTGCGGAATCAGCTGAGCCGCGTCGAGCGCACGCGCGGCCTGCTCTCGCTCCGCTCGCTCGGCTTCGGCACGTAGTGAGTGTCGAAGCGGTCGTGATGGCCGCCGGTGAGGGACGGCGCATGCGGCCGCTCACGGAGCGCTGGGCGAAGCCGGTGCTTCCGATTGACGGACGGCCCGTCATCGGGACGCTACTCCGCGACCTCGCCGAGGCGGGCGTCGAGCGGGCGACCCTCGTCACCGGTCACCTCGCCGAGCAGGTCGAGGCGCTCGTGGGCGACGGCTCGGCGTTCCGGCTTGACGTCGCCTTCGTGCGCCAGCCGGAGCCGCTCGGGTCGGCCGATGCCGTTCTGCGGGCCGTTCGCGCCGGTGCGCGGCCGCCGATCGTCGTCGCGGCCGCCGACACCGTCTTCGCGCCGGGAGACGTCCGCCGCTTCGTGATCGAGAGCGCCGGCGCGGCCGGGGCGATCGCGGGCCGCCGCGAGCCGCCGCCGAGTCCGCCGCACCGCTGGCCGCTGCGCATCGCCGCCGGTCGCGTCGAGCGCGTCCTCGACGACGACCCGCTGAACCCGGTCGGCGGCGCGCCGCTCTGGTTGCTCGGCCCTGCCGTAGCGGCGCTCCTCGACCCGCTCCCCGGCAGGCCGCCGTACGAGCTCTCGACGGTGTTCCAGCTCGCGATCGATTCGGGCGAGGCGATCGCGGGGATCGAGCTCTCGAGGACGCGCGACTTGACGGCTCCGCTTGACTTGGTGAGAGAGAACTTTCCCTATCTCGAGGCGACGTGAGCGAGACCTACAACCTCTTCCAGCAAGGCCGGGCGCACCTCGAGAAGGGCCGCGCGGCCCAGGCGACCGTGGCGCTCGAGAAGGCGAAGCGGCGCGAGCCCGACAAGGCCTCGATCCGCGAGGCGCTCGGCATCGCCTACTTCCGGCTGCGCCGCTGGCGCGAGGCGGAGGAGGAGTTCCGCGCCGTGCTCGAGCTCTCGCCGACCGATCATTACGCGCACTACGCGCTCGGTCGCGCACTCGAGAAGCAAGGCCGCGCGAGCGAGGCGAACGGCCATTACAAGCTCGCGAGCTCGATGGAGCCGGCGAGCAGGCGGTACGCGGCGCGGATTCGCGAGACGCCGCCGAGCTAGCGGGTCGTGAGGGTCGTCGTCCAGCGCGTCGCGCGCGCGAGCGTGCGTCCGGGCGGCGCGATCGAGGCCGGGATCGTGGCGCTCCTCAGGGTGGCGCGGGGAGACACCGAGGCGGACGCCGACCGGCTCGCCGGCCGCATCGCGCGGCTGCGGATCTTCGAGGGCGACGACGGTAAGTTCGACCGCTCGTTGCTCGACACCGGCGGCGAGGCGCTCGTGATCTCCCAGTTCACGCTGATCGCCGAGACCGCCAAGGGCAACCGTCCGAGCTTCAGCGGCGCCGCCCGGCCCGAGCGCGCCCAGCCGCTCTACGAGCGCTTCTGCACCGCCCTGCGCGAGCTGGGCGTGCCTGTCGAGACCGGGGTCTTCG
>VAYE01000311.1 GCA_005883235.1 Actinomycetota bacterium | reverse complement strand
CGGCGCTTGCGCTCTACCCCTGGGACGCTCTCGCGGAGGACGCCGCCGTGCCTGCCCAGGGCGCCGGCTTCCGGGGTGTCACGTTGGCCTACACCGTCCGGTCGGAGGAGCGCGTCGACGAGGTTCTCGCCGAGGCCGAGCGCGCGGGCGGACAGGTCGTCAAGCCCGCGAGACGGGCCTCGTGGGGAGGCTACAGCGGCTACTTCGCCGACGTGGAGCGCTATCTCTGGGAAGTGGCGACCGGCGCGACGCAGCTTCCCTTCTCGGAGTAACAAGTGACTGAGTCCGTCGTGGAGCCCTACCTCCGGCGGGGGCTCCGCTCCAGCTCGGCCGGCACGGCGACGGGATGCAGGTGGCAGACGCGAACGCATGTTCGTATCAGGATGGGTCCAGTGCAAAGAGCTTGTAACGGTCAGCAGCTTCTGCTAGCTTCCCCTCAACTTCAGGGTGAGACTTACCCACGAACGAAGGGGAACAGCCATGGCCGCCCGCCCCGCCACCGCCGTTCAATCCGCCCAGAAAGCTCAACGAGAGCTTGAGGATCTCCAACTCGTCGTGCGCTGCCGCAACGGCGACTCCGCTGCGCTCGACGTGCTCATCCGCCGCTACACCGGCTTCGTCCGCCTGAAGGCGAGCTCCTACTTCCTGGCGGGCGGAGACGCGGAGGACCTCGTCCAGGAGGGCCTGATCGGCCTCTACAAGGCGGTGCGCGACTTCCGGTCCGACAAGGAGACCTCGTTCCGAAGCTTCGCCGAGCTCTGCGTCACGCGGCAGATCATCACCGCGATCAAGACCGCTACCCGCTACAAGCACGCGCCGCTCAACACGTACGTGTCCTTCAGCCACACGCCTGCGGGGCAGGAGAGCGACGGCGAGTGCACGCTCGGCGACGCGCTGCCGGGCCCGAGCGTGAACGACCCCTCGGTCTGCGTCATCTCGACGGAGGAGCTCCAGAGCCTCGTCTTCACGCTCGGCACGGGCCTGTCGAAGCTCGAGTCGGATGCTCTCCGCCTGTACCTCGAAGGCTCGTCCTACGAGGAGATGGCCGCCGAGCTCGGCTGCGACACGAAGACGATCGACAACGCACTCCAGCGCGTCAAGCGCAAGGTGCTGAACCACCAGCGCTCGCGGCAAGTGCTTCAATGACCGGCGCCGCGCCGGAGTAGCTCAGCTGGTAGAGCAAGCGCCTTGTAAGCGCTAGGTCGTGGGTTCGAGTCCCTCCTCCGGCTCTTCATCGCACCAAGAGCAGGCGCCGGGGAGGGAGCCACTCGCCTGTGCGCGTGCACCTAGACAGGTTCCGGCGGTTTGACATCCACCGCCGCCAGCGACATCGCGGCGGCGGAACCCCACGCCTGCTCAAAGGGCTGGCGGGGGATCTTCGAGAGGCGGATCGAGTCGACGGTGCCCCTGTAGAGCGAGTTCAGCGGCGGCAATTCCCACGCCGCATCGTCGTCGAACAACGCCCGCGCATGAAGATCGCCCGCGACGTCGTCCGGCAAGACTCGCCACTCGGAGGATGAGCTGCTCGCGCGCCTTCAAGAACGCATCCGCGTCGTCGCGCTTGGGCGCGCCCGCCACCGTCGGGATCAGGTGGCTGGTCAGGACGTCTTCGAGCCGCTCCGCGCCGAGGTGCTCTTCGATCTCCTTCAGGTAGATCGACGGTGGCTTATCGGAGATCACCTTGTTCGTCACGTTGTCGATCAGACAGCGGTTCAGGATGCTGTTCTCAGCGGGACGTCCGAGCCTCTTCTTCAGGTAGGCAGTGGCGAAGATGTGGTGGTCCTCGATCCTCCGTTGCGGATCGCTGAGGAAATCAGC
>VAYE01000075.1 GCA_005883235.1 Actinomycetota bacterium | reverse complement strand
CCCGCCGCGTCCGAGCGGCTCGACGATGCGATAGCCCGCGAGCTCGGTGCCGATGCGACGGTCGAGCGTCATCGATACGAGTTGTAACGCGCGCGGGGGAGCCATGCGAGTCCGCCTACCGCTTCGCGTTGACGACGACTCTCTCGCGACGGAGGCGGCGAGCGGCCCCCGTCGCTCTCGCCGCCTCGCCGCGAGCGGTGAGCGCGGAGCCGGTGACCAAGCACAGCCGCTGCACGAACCGGACGATGGGATAGCGCGGTATGGCCCCGGTTCAGCGCCGGTATACGTCGAGCCAGTCGACGAGCTCCCGGTAGCTGACGCAGCGCACCTGCGGCAGACGGCACGCGCGGAGCACGAAGCGCGCGAGGGCGTGGTCGTAGGCCCAGTGCTGCCAGGTCTCGAAGTGGTTCGCAAACGAGAGCGGGGCGCGGTTCCCCCGGTAGGTCGTCTGGAACGCGCCCCACAGGCTCCGGTAAGTCTCGTCCTCGATCCGCGAGGACGGCTCGCCCACCTGGTTCGCGAAGAAGTTGTAGTCCATGGAGATCGCGTTGAACGTATGACCGGCGAGCGGGATCTCGAGCAGCGGGACGACCCAGATCCCGAGCTCGCGGCTGGGCCAGGTTCCGAGCGGCGCGGACTGGCTCGCGTCGTACCGGAAGCCGCGTCTCGCGAGCACGCGATAGAGGACCGGAAGGTCGCCCTGTAGGCACGGCGTCCGGCCCCCGACGACCTCGTCCGGGCCGAACGGAAGCCGCACGCTCGCGTGGAAGAGGAAGCGGTCGAACTGGTCGAGCTCGCTGTTCCAGTCGGCGGCGCTCCAGTCCCCCACGCTGCCGGCGAACGGCGCGCAGAAGTGCCCGACGTAGTGCGTGCCGATCTCGTGACCCTCGCGGTAGGCGGCTGCGATCTGCCGCAGCGTGCCGCGCGGGTCGAGCTCCCCGCCGGGCTGCCCGAAGCCGATGTCGGACCTTCCCTGGCCGTGGCGCGGCGGGTGGTATCGCATCCGCTGGGCCCAGTCGAGCAGGTAGGCGCCGCTGACGAAGAAGGTGAAGTCGGCGTGCGCACGACGGGCCACGGATCGCCAGTAGCCCCAGAGCCGCGCGCCGCCCGAGCCGTCGAACGAGACGACGACGAGCTGCGGGGGACGGGTCGCGCGCGTCGCGGGCAGGACTCGGTAGTGCGCGTCAGGCGGCCGCGGCGGCGGCGGGTCGGGCCGCGACGGCTCGTGCGAGCGAAAGCCGCTCAGCCCGAGGATCCCCGCCCCGCAGGCGACCGCGAGGAGCATCCCGAGTCGCCAGTGCATGCGACCATCGTCCGGGCCGCCGGTTCAGCGGCGGTACGTCGCGACTACTTACGAGACGAGCACGTGCACGCGCTGGACGGCGTTGTTGCAGAAGCCGTCGAAGTTCCACTCGGCGCTCAGCGGCTGCACGTTGCCCGCGGCGTCCCCGGCTCGGCAGCAGAGCTCGTGCTCGCCCGGCTCGGCTTCCCAGGCGTAGCTCCAGCCGCGCCACGCGAACTCCGACACGGCCTCGCCGAGGGTCACCTCGTCCCAGCTCTCGCCGCCGTCCGCGCTCACCTCAACGCGCTCGATCGGCCCCCAGCCCGACCAGGCCCGCCCCTCGAGGAGGCACGGGCCCGCGGCGAGGAAGCGGGCTCTCGAGAAGAAGTCCGGGATTCCCGGCGGGATCATCAGCGACCGCGGCAGCATCCTCGTGACCGGCCGGCCTTGCTCCTCTTCCGAGTCGCGCAGGTGGTAGGCCACGTCCTGCTGCCAGCCCCGGAAGGGCTCGGCGACGACCGTGATCGACTGGAGCCACTTCACGTGGCTCATCCCGTACCAGCCCGGCACGACCACCCGTAGCGGGAAACCGTGCTGGGGCGGCAGCGGCTGCCCGTTCACCGCGTAGGCGAGGAGCACCTCCTCGCGCAGGGCGTCCGCGACCGGAAGGCTCCGTTCGTAGAGGTGCTCGACGTCGCCCTGGACGCCGCGATCGAGGCCGGTGAAGACGACCTCGAGCGCGTCGTCGGCGAGGCCGGCTTCCCGCAGGACGGGCGCGAGCGGCGTGCCGGTCCACTCCGCGGTGCCCACCGCTTCCCTGAGCCAGGGCTGGCTCGCCGCGCGCGGCGAGAGGAGCGCACGGCCGTTGCCCGCGCACTCGAGCGTCACGGCGAGCGTCCGCGCAGGCCGCGCCTTCAGCTCTTCGAGGCTCAGCGTGAGCGGCGCGGCTACGCGGCCGCCGACCTGCAGCGTCCACTCCTGCTCGTCGACGAACGGGATGTCGAAGTGGATCAGCAGGTAGTGGAGGCCGACCGGCGTGATCGGGTGCCGCAGCGCCTCCAGCGGCAGTGCGTGGTTCCGCGCCGCGAGCTGGAGCTCCTCGAGGGTGATGTCCGCTTGGGTCGTCAGGCGGGACTCCCGGTGGACAGGCCGAACGCGAAGATCTCGGGCAGCCGTTCCAGGAGCGCAGTATCGCCCTCGGCTGCGAGCGCCGCGACCGGGACACCGGCGCCGGCGAGGTAGCCGATGAGCGTCTCGACGTCGGTCGAGAGGGTGAGATCGGCGCTGTCCTCCGTGCTCTCCTCGATCGCCAGCGAGCCGTCGTCGATCCGCGCGCGGAACGCGGCGTCGTCGAAGCGCATCGCGACCGTTGCGCGAAGGCCGGCGGTCGCCTCGGGGCGGAAGAAGGCCTTGAGCGCGACTGCGAGCCACTCCGAGCGCAGCGCCTGCCAAGGCTCGCGCGCGCCGAGTGACTTCGCTCCCCAGCGGCCGAGCGCGAGCAGCGGCCCCTCGACGTCACGGCCGTACTCGGTGAGCTCGTACACGGACGAGGCGGCGGGAGGCGGCAGGAGCCGGCGCTGCACGACTCCGGCCCGCTCGAGCTCCTTCAGCCGCGCCGCGAGCACGTTCGTTCCGATCCCCGCCAGACCGCGGCGGAGATCGGTGAAGCGCTTCGGCCCGAGGACGAGATCGCGGACGATGAGCAACGCCCACCGCTCGCCGACGAGGTCGAGCGCGCGCGCGACCCCGCAGAACTGGTCATAGCTTCGAGAGGTCACGGTCACAAGTTAGAAGCATTCGATTGCAAAAAGCAAGCAGACCCGTTAGGGTCGTGCGAACGAGGCGGGCCTACAGGAGGTGGTCGATTTGAGCACAGGCGTACAGACAAGGATCGGGACGTTCGTGTGGCACGAGAACCATTCGACGGACGTCGAGAAGGCGAAGAGCTTCTACTCGGAGCTCCTGGGCTGGGAGATCGAGCCGTGGAAGCCGGGTAGCGAGATGGACTACTCGATCATCAAGTCCGGGGAGCAGATGCACGGCGGCTTCATGGCCGCGCAGGGCGGCGCGCCGTCCCACTGGCTCGGCCACGTCCTCGTCGAGAACGCCGACGAGACGGCGAAGCGCGCCGAGGCCGGCGGCGGCCGGGTGATCGCCGGGCCGATGGACATGCCCGAGGTCGGCCGGTTCGCGATCATCGCCGATCCGCAGGGCGCCGTGCTCTCCATCTTCCAGGGCTCGGGCGAGGGGGACATGCCGAGCGAGGGAGTCTTCGTCTGGGACGAGCTCGGAACGAGCGATCCCGACGCGGCGGCTCGCTTCTACGGCGACGTCCTCGGCTGGACGGCCAGCCCGGCCGACCCGAACCTGGGCGGGTACAGGATCTTCACGCGTGGCGAGGACCAGGTCGCGGGGTTCATGAAGCTCCCCGCTGACATGCCTGCCCCGCCCCACTGGCAGGTCTACATCGGCACGGACGACGTCGACAAGACGACTGCGCGAGCGAAGGAGCTCGGCGCCACGGTCATCGTCGAGCCGATGGACATCCCGAACGACATCGGCCGCTTCTCGGTCCTCCAGGATCCGGCCGGCGCAGTCTTCGGCCTGTACAAGTCGGGCTCGTCGTAGCGAGGTCTGTGCTGCGGTGGGGGCGCGAGGGCGTCCCCACCGCGGCGCCTCAGGCTCCGTCTTCGTCTGGACGACAAGCCGAGCCGGATCGGCAATAGACTCGCCCCGCCCGGCGATGGCAAGACGGCACCTGATCGGGTTGCTCCTGGCGACCGAGGAGGACTGGCCGAGCGCGTTCGAGACCGTCCTCCGCCGCCTCGGCCCCGTCCGCTACCGGGGCGAGAGCCACGAGTTCCCGACGGAGCGAATCCAGAACGAGCCCTTCGACCTTCGCCACACACCTCGCTACGGGCTGGTGATCGACCGGCTCTCGTGGTGGTACGACCTCCCGCGCGAATGGCTCAAGAAGATCGCGCTGATGGACAACGTCTACCTGCTGAACAACCCGTTCACGTTCCAGGCGATGGAGAAGCACGCGGCGTACTGCGCGATGATGCGGCTCGGGATCAAGGTGCCCGAGACCTGGCTGATCCCGCATCGAGTCCCGCCCGACGACGCCCGCTACGTCCCCATGGCCGAGCGCTACAACCCCGCCTTCGACCTGGACGAGATCGGCCGGCGCATCGGGTTTCCGCTCTACATGAAGCCCTTCGACGGCGGCATGTGGGTCGGCGTCACGCGAATCACAAGTCCGGAGGAGCTGCGCTTCGCCTACGAGCACTCCGGGGAGCGGATGATGCACGTGCAGGGCGCCGTCGAGGAGTTCGACGTCTTCACGCGCTCGCTCTCGATCGGCCCGCAGACGATGGTGATGCGCTTCGACCCGGTCGCCGACGGCCACCACCGCTACCTGCTGGATCGCGACTTCCTGGCGCCGGAGCTCGAGCGCGAGGTGGCGCTGATCAGCCGGCTCGTGAACGCCTTCTTCCGCTGGGAGTTCAACTCGTGCGAGACGATCGTGAAGGACGGCCGGACGTACCCGATCGACTACGCGAACGCCTCACCGGACGTCGCGCTCGTCAGCCTGCACTACTACTTCCCGTGGGCGATGGAGTCTTTGGTGGCGTGGTGCCTGTTCTGCTGCGCGACCGGCCGGCCGATGCGGATCAACCAGTCGACGCGCGACTACTTCGAGATCGGCGACTCCGACGAGCTCTCGTACGAGGAGAAGCTGGAGCGCTACGGCGAGCTCGCCGACCGGTACTTCCAGCGCGAGGAGTTCGAGGCCTTCCGCGCCGAGGCGCTGCCACACCTGCCCGAGCTGATGGCCGACTACGTGCAGAGCGCGGAGTTCGACGAGCTGATCGTCGACACGGTCCGGACCGGCGTCCTCGAGCCCGAGAAGCACGAGGAGCTCATCGAGCGCTCACGCGCGAACACCCGCGCTTGGTCCGGCGAGCAGCGTCGCTAGCTCGGCAGGTTCTCGATCGTCAGGGTAAAGGTGGCCGTCGTGGCGCCGCGCACGAGGAAACGGACGGTGCCGGCCGGAAGAGCTCGCTCGAGACGTAGCGGGCTCGCGCCGGATGTCCGCACGGTCTCTCCGGTCGGGCTCACGGGCACCAGCGTGAGCGACAGCGTTCGCGCGCCCTTGAAGCTGAGCGTGGCGATCACTCGACCCGCTTGGATCGTTCGCGTGTACGACTGCTGCGGCGCTCGAGCGGTCACCTTGCCCTGCACGGTTTCGGTCGTCGCCGCGGGTGGAGGCGGAGCAGGAGCGGGAGCGAGAGCGGACAGCGTCCTCAACGCATCGATGCGTCCGTACTGGACGAATCCGGAGATCGGCACCGCCGTCTTCTCGAGGGCCTGCTCGATCTGGAGCGGGTCCGCGTTCGCCGCGACCCCGACCGAGAGCGCGGCCAGCCCGGAGACGATCGGCGTCGCCGAGGAGGTCCCGCAGAAGCTGCCGTAGCCGCCCTGGAGGACGGGCGCGAGATTGCAGCCGGGCGCGGCAACCTTCACCCACGACCCGTAGTTCGACCACGAATAGGGACGATCCGCTTCGGTGCTGGCGGCGACTCCGACGGCTTGGGGGACGGCGGCCGGATAGAAGGGAACGGTGGACGAGCTGTTGCCCGCCGCAGCGACCACGACCGCTCCCTTGCGGACGGCATACGCAACTGCGTCGTTCAGAGCCGGAATCGTTCCGGCGCCTCCGAGGCTCAGGTTGATCACCTTGGCGCCGTGGTCGACCGCCCAGACGATCCCGGCGGCGATCACGGAGTCGTCGCCGACACCCGTCTGGTCGAGCACCTTGACGGGCATGATCAGGCAGCTCCCGCACAGGCCGGCGATTCCCTCGACGTTGTCGGTGCGCGCCGCGATCACCCCGGCGACAGCTGTCCCGTGCCCTTCGTCGTCGAGTGCGCTCGGCGTCTGGTGGACGAAGTCGTAGCCCGGGACGAGCGCGCCTCG
>VAYE01000074.1 GCA_005883235.1 Actinomycetota bacterium | reverse complement strand
AGCGGACGACCGTGACCGACAGCAGGAACCCGAGCATGCCGATCGAGACGATCGTCGCCGGGACGGCGAGACAGAAGAGGAGCGGATGGACGATCCGCGGGTGGATGCCGAAGAGGAGGCGACCCCACAGGAGCGTCGCGGCCATGCTGTAGATCCCGACCGTCGACATGGCGACGGTGATCGGCAGCAGGACGAGCGAGAAGTGCGCCGGGGTCGCGACGACGGGCTCGAGGGTTCCCTCCCAGCGCTGGCGCTGGATCGCGGAGCTCGCCGTCACGCTGGTCGCCGACCAGATGCCCATCACGCTGGCGCCGAGCGAGGCGTAGAGGAGCGCCGACGGATCGTGCCTCGTGCGGAACATGAAGAACGCCGTCGTCGCGAAGAAGAGCGGCCAGATGACGCCGAGGATGCCGGTGAAGGCGCTCCGCGAGAGCATCTTCAGGTGCAGGACGAACCCGAGCCAGAGCAGTCGGAGCGCCTTCATTCCTGCGTGACGAGCGCGACGTACGCGTCCTCGAGCGTCGGCTCGCGCGAGGACACGCGGCCCACGCTCGCGCCCTCGAGCCGCCCGAGCAGCGCGTGCGTGACCTCGCGCTCGCCGTCGACCTGGACGACGAGCACCTGTGCCTGCTCACGCTCCTCCACCGAGACGCCGCGCACGCCCTCGACGACGCGTAGGCGCTCGACGGCCTCGTCGGCGGTGCCGTAGACCTCGATCTCGACGACCCGGCCCTGCGCCACGCCCGCCTTCAGGGCCTGCGGCGTGCCCTCGGCGACGATCTTCCCCTGCGCGATGACGGCGATCCGGTCGCAGAGAGCGTCCGCCTCGAACATGTAGTGCGTCGTCAGGAGCACCGTCTTCCCGGCTGCGGCGAGCGCCGCGATCGTGGCGCGGAGCTCGCGGGCGCCGACCGGGTCGAGGCCGATCGTCGGCTCGTCGAGGAACAGCACCGGTGGGTCGTGCAGCAGGCCGCGGGCGACGTGCAGCCGCTGCCGCATCCCGCGCGAGTAGCCCTCGACGCGCTCCTTCTCTCGACCGGTGAGCCCGACGAGGTCGAGCAGCTCGGCGATCCGCCGCTTCTGCTCGCGGGCGGGCACACCGTAGAGCTCGGCGAAGTAGCGCAGGTTGTCGAGGCCGGACAGCCGCTCGTAGACACCTCGATCGCCGCCGAAGACGTAGCCGATCCGCTTCCGCACCTCGCGGGCGCTCTTGACGACGTCGAAGCCGAGGACGCTCGCGGTGCCCGAGGTCGGGATCAGCAGCGTGATCAGCATCTTGATCGTCGTCGTCTTCCCGGCGCCGTTCGGACCTAGGAGCCCGAAAAGCTCGCCTTCGCCGACGTCGAAGCTGACGCCGCGCACCGCCTCGACCTCCTTCGCCCGCCGGCGGAAGGCCCCCGTTGTCGTGCGATAGGTCCTGACCAGCTCGCGTGCCTCGATCACGGCCACGGCCGAAACCCTATGCGGTGTTTCCTCGTTGACGGAATTCAGCGCAGGGCGGAGAATTGCCCGGTGAGCGGCCCACCCGGCTACGTCGTCTCCGAGACGGCGGTCGAGGAACGACGCCCCGACGGCGACACCGCGGCGGTGCGGACGACGATCGACTCGCGCGCCGGCTGCGAGCGGCTCGAGCAGCGCGTGATCCGCTTCGCCCCTGGGCGCTCGCGGCCACGGCGCCTCGGGGACCGGCAGGAGGTGCTCTTCGTCGTCTCCGGCCAGGGCGCGATCCATGCCGCCGGCGAGACCCACCGTTTGGAGCCGCTGACCGGCGCGTACGTCGCGGCGGGCGAGGAGTACGAGGTGGAGGCGGCCGGCCCGGACGAGCTCGTCGTCGTCTCGGTGACCGCGCCGCAGGAGCACGACGCGCCGCCGCTTCGCCGGACCGTGCGCTGGGCGGAGCAGCCCTCGCTGCCCGCCAGCCCGAACCGAGAGTTCCGCTACCTCGTAAACCAGGACGTGGGCTGTCTCGACGTCACGCAGTTCGTAGGCGTGATCCCGCCCGGGCGCGCCGGCATGCACAGCCACGTCTACGACGAGGTCGTGTACGTGCTCGAGGGCGACGGCGTCCTGCACCTCGACGGGAGCGAGTCGAGACCCATCGGCCGCGGCTCGTGCATCCACCTGCCGCCGCTTCGCGAGCACTCGCTCGAGAACGTCGGTGAGACGCCGATGCGCGTGCTCGGCGTGTTCCATCCCTCCGGCGATCCGGCCTCACGCGCGACCGAGACAAACCAATGACGCCGACCGACGTCTTACCTGGAGTACCAACGAAGGGGGAATCTGAATGAAGAAGTGCATCTTCGCCCTGCTCGTCGCCGCGCTCGCGTTTGCTGCGGCGGGCTCGGGCGGCGCGAGCACGCAGTCGCCCAAGGCGGCTGGTAACGCGCTCGTCAAGTGCGGCAGCACGTTGACGGTCGGCCTTCTCTACCCGAAGACCGGCCCTGCCGCTTCGCTCGGCAAGCCGCAGTTCGACTGGGCCGACTACTACGCCAAGACCAAGAAGTCGAAGCCCAGGCTCAAGTTCCAGGTGGAGGACACCCAGCTCGGCGGTCCGCAGAGCCCGGCCCAAGCGGTCACGGGCGCACAGGCGATCACGCCGAGCTCGAACATCCTCGGTGTCGTCGGCCCCGCCGGCAGCCAGGAAGTCGTCGCGACGGCGCCCGTCTTCAAGGGCGGCGGTCTCGTTTTCATCTCCGGATCGGCGACGCGGACGTCGCTGACCGCGGGAGGCGCGCCCGTCGCGCCCGGCTACTTCTTCCGGACGGTGCCGCCGGACGCCCAGCAGAGCACGGATGTCGTCAACTTCATGACCAAGAACCTGAAGGTGTCGCGCGTCTACATCATCGACGAGCAGAACGCCTACAGCACCGGTCTCGCGGACGACGTGGGCGCGAAGCTGAAGGCGAAGGGCGTCAGCGTCACGCGTGAGAGCGTCAACAACCAGACCCAGCCCGACTACTCGTCGTTGATCGCGAAGATCCCGAGCAACACGAGTGTCGTCTACATCCCCTGGCAGCTGCCGCCCCGGGCACAGGCGTTCGGTCGCCAGATGAAGCAGGCCGGCAAGGGGAGCATCAAGCTCTTCGGTTCGGACGGCCTCTTCGACCCGCTCTTCTCGGGTCTCGGCTCCAACGTCTACGACTCGTTCTTCCCGATCGACCTGAAGAGCAAGGTGCTCAAGTCGTTCGCGAAGAAGCACGGCGGAAACCAGGAGCTCTTCGGCGCACCGAGCTACGCCGCCGCTCAGGTCTTGGGAACCGCGCTCGACAAGGCGTGCAAGAACGGCACGGCGAGTCGAGCCGAGGTGCGGGGCATCGTCAAGAAGACGAACATCAGGACCTCGCTGCTCGGCATCCCGCTCAGCTTCGACTCGAACGGTGACGTCAGGCGGCGGAAGTTCCCCATCTACCACTCGGTGAAGGGGGCAGTCGCTCGCCCTCATCGTCTCCTCGGACTTCCCGCCCTGGCACAACTGGAGCTTCTTCCTGGTCGAGACGGTGAACGGCCTGACGGCCGGGAGCGTCTACGCATTGATCGCGCTCGGCTACTCGATGGTCTACGGGATCCTCAAGCTCCTGAACTTCGCCCACGGCGACGTCTACATGATCGGCGCGTTCATGGGTTACTTCGCGCTCCGCGGCCTCGGCGGCGCGATCAGTCCGGTCATCGACGCGTGGCTCGTCCTGCTCCTGATGTTCCTCTTCGCGATGGTCGTGTGCGGCGTGCTCGGCGTCGTGATCGAGCGCTTCGCGTACAGGCCCCTCCGGAACGCCCCGCGGATCGCGCCGCTGATCAGCGCGCTCGGCGTGTCGATCCTGCTTCAGAACAGCGCACTTCTGCTCTTCAGCGCCACCTTCCGCGACTACGACTCGTTCGACCTGATCGGCTTCAGGATCCACTCCGTCGGCAAGCTCGTGATCGCGACGCCTCAGTTGCTGACCATCGTCTCGTCGGTCGTCCTGATGGTGGCGCTGACGCTGCTCGTCTCGCGTGCGCGGATCGGCAAGGCGATGCGGGCGACCTCGTTCGATCGCGAGGCGGCGTCGATGATGGGCATCGACGTCGACCGCGTGATCGCCACGACGTTCTTCATCGGCTCGGCCCTCGCCGGGGCCGCAGGCGTGATGTTCGGCCTGGTGTACGGGCAGATCTTCAGCTTCATGGGCTTCATCGCGGGCCTGAAGGGCTTCACCGCAGCCGTCGTGGGCGGCATCGGCAGCATTCCCGGCGCGATGTTCGGCGGATTGACGATCGGCCTGCTCGAGTCCTATGCGACCGGATACCTGCCGCAGGGATCGAGATTCCAGAACCTCTACGTGTTCGCGGTCCTGATCCTCGTGATCCTGATCCGTCCGAGCGGACTCTTCGGGAAAGCGACCATCCAGAAGGTGTGACGTGAGCAACCCCGACCTCCCCGAGCGCCCGGACGCGGCCCAGCAGCCCAGGATCGGCGTGGACGAGTGGGTCGCGTCCGTCGAGGGGCGCCGCGAGCGATACACCGGCCTGTCCGGCATCGTCCGGCGCAGCTGGGAATCGCTGCCTCCGGCGGGGCGACTGGGGATCTTCGTCGTCCCGGCAGCGTTGTTCCCGCTCGTCGCGAGCAGCGGCGACCTCTTTCGCTACGGCGTCTTCACGCTGATCTACGCGTTGCTCGCGCTCGGCCTCAACACGGTCGTCGGCTTCGCCGGCCTCCTCGACCTCGGCTACATCGCGTTCTTCGGCTTCGGCTCGTACGGCTACGGCATTCTCGCGTCGCCGCAATTCGGCAACCATCTGCAGGCCGAGGTCGCGATGCCAATCATCGTCGTCTCGGCGGCCCTGCTCGGCCTTCTGGTGGGCCTCACCTCCCGGCGCCTGCTCGGCGACTACCTCGCGATCGTGACCCTTTTCTTCGGCCAGGCGTTCGTCGTCTTCGTGAACAACGCGAACGCGATCAGGTTTCCCCATTTCGGTTACGTCGACCTCACCGGCAGCACGAACGGCATCAACAACATCGACCCGCTCAACTTCTTCGGCTACAAGGTGACGACGACCGCGGGCTACTTCTACGTCGCCCTGATCTCGTTCGCTCTGATCGCGACCATCCTCCATCTCGTCAGCGAGTCACGAACGGGACGTGCCTGGAAGGCGCTCCGCGAGGACCCGCTCGCGGCAGAGGCGATGAGCATCCCGGTCAATCGGCTCAAGCTGCTCGCCTTCGTCTTCGGCGCTGCGGTGGCCGGCTTCACCGGCACGATCTACGGCGCGCTCATCACGGGAGCGTTCCCGGGCGACTACGACATCGGCCTGCTGATCACGATCTACGCCGTGGTGATCCTCGGCGGCGCGGGCAGCCTCGCGGGCGTCGTCTTGGGCGCGATCGTGGTGAACATCGTCCCGGAGCTCCTCCGCTCGGGCACGAACGCCCACTGGCTGTTCTACGGAGCGATCCTCCTGGCGCTCCTGCTGAAGCTGCGGCCGTGGTACCGGCTCGCATCGGTGCTCGCCGGCCTCGTCGCCTTCGGCTTCGTCGTCCGCGTGATCTCGGACGCCGTCTGGTCGCGCGGCACGGCAGGGAGCGCAGGCGGTGGCTTCGTCGCGCGCGTGATCGACCACTGGATGCTGACGCCGAGCCACCCGCAGACGATCGCGAACGTCGCGTACGTCGCCCTGATCGGGATGATCATGGTCGCCACGCAGCTCCGCGGCGTCTGGCGGACGGTCATCCTCGTGCCCATCCTCTATCTCGCCTCGTTCGCGTGGGAGAACCGGCTGATCTTCGAGGTGTCGGGAGCGACGCGCCTCATCCTGCTCGGCGCCTTGCTCGTGGTCCTGATGAACGCGCGCCCCCAAGGACTGCTCGGGACGGCCCGCGTCGAGATCGCATGAACGCCCCGGACGGCGGCGCTCCGCCGCAGCCGCTCCTCGAGCTCCTCCGCGTGAGCAAGGCGTTCGGCGGCCTGCAGGTGATCAGCGAGCTCGACCTTCGGGTCGCCGAGGGCGAGATCGTCAGTGTGATCGGGCCGAACGGCGCGGGCAAGACTACGCTCTTCAACCTGATCACCGGGATCCTCCGCCCCGACTCGGGCGACATCGTCTTCGACGGCCGCAGCCTCGTCGGGCTCGCTCCCCACACGATCGTCAGCGGCGGCATCGCGCGGACGTTCCAGACCCTGCGCCTCTTCCTGAACATGACCGTCAAGGAGAACGTCATGGCGGCGCAGTACGGGCGCACCAAGGCCACGGTGATCGAGTCGATCCTGCGGCTGCCGCGGGCGCGCCGCGAGGAGCGCGAGATCCACCGCGTGGCCGAGGAGAAGCTGTCCTTCTTCGGCGATCGGCTGATGGGCTACCGCTGGAACCAGCCCGCGTTCTCGTTGTCGTACGCGAACCGGCGCAGGCTCGAGATCGCCCGAGCGATGGCGACCGAGCCGCGTCTGCTCCTTCTCGACGAGCCGGCCGCCGGGATGAATCCGAAGGAGACGCACGAGATCACCGAGCTGATCGGGAAGCTGCGCGACGGCGGCTACACGATCCTCGTCATCGAGCACGACATGCACGTCGTCGAGGGGATCTCGGACCGCGTCGTGGCTCTGGATCACGGCCTCAAGATCGCCGAGGGCTCCTTCGAGGAGGTAGCGACGAACGAGCGGGTCGTCGAGGCGTACATCGGCCTGCGCGGCGCCGAGGCGGAGGACGTGGCGTGAGCGAGAACGGCTCGGGCCCGCTGCTTCGGCTCGCCGACGTCGACACGTACTACGGCGAGATCAGCATCCTCCAGCAGGTCTCGCTCGAGGTGGGGGCGGGCGAGCTCGTCTGCCTGCTCGGCGGAAACGCGTCCGGCAAGTCGACGACGTTGAAGACGATCCTCGGCATCGTCGAGCCGCGCCGCGGGCGCGTCGAGTTCGACGGCGAGGACGTGACCTCGCGGACGACGAGCTACCGCATCGCGCGCGGGATGGCGATCGTCCCCGAGAACCGCCGCCTGTTCGCGCCGATGACCGTGCAGGAGAACCTCGAGATGGGCGCCTACCTCCAGGGCGGGGCGAAGAAGGAGGATCTCGACCGCGTCCATTCGCTCTTTCCGCTGCTGAAGGAGCGGCGCAAGCAGCTGGCCGGGACGCTCTCCGGCGGCGAGCAGCAGATGGTGGCGATGGGGCGAGCGCTCATGTCGCGGCCGAAGCTCCTGCTCATGGACGAGCCGTCGATGGGGCTCGCGCCGATCCTCGTCGAGCGGAACTTCGAGATCATCAAGCAGGTGCACGAGTCCGGCGTGGCCGTGCTCGTCGTCGAGCAGAACGCGAACGTGTCGCTCTCGATCGCCGACCGGGGCTACGTCCTGCAGACCGGCCGCGTCGTGCTGGCCGACGAGGCGTCGGCGCTGCTCGCGAACGAGGATCTCCGCAAGGCCTACCTGGGCCGGTAGGCATCCGCCGGCCCCTCGCCCAAGGAGGCGTGTCCGAGCCACGTCTCGGTGTCTGACACCGGGACGTGGCGGCCCGCGCCACGGCCCGAGGGCTAGAGCCCGTTCGAGCCGCCGGCGGCCTGTGGACGAAGGGGCGGCGTGCAGACATGTCCCGAGGACGTGTCCCTCATTTCGGCGAGAATCCGTCCATGGCCACTCCCGCTGCGTCGAGCCACCCCGTCGAGGCCGGCGCGCTCCCCGACCGGATCCGCCATCGCTTTCCGATCTTCGAACGGCGGCTCTACATCAACAGCTGCTCGCAGGGCGCGCTCTCGGACGCGGTTCGCGCCGCGTACGAGCAGTATCTCGACGACTGGGACGAGAAGGGCGCCCCGTGGGAGTACTGGGTCGAGCGGGGCGAGGCCGCCCGCGCCACCTTTGCGCGCCTGGTGAACGCCGCGCCCGACGAGGTCGCGGTCACCACGTCCCTCTCGGCGGGCGTGAGCGCTCTCGCAAGCGGCCTGCGGTACGCACGCCGCTCCAAGGTCGTCCTCACCGACTGGGAGTTCCCCACGATCGGCCAGATCTGGCACGCCCAGGAGTCGCGGGGCGCACGCGTCGTCCACGTCCCGGAGGCGGCCGACGGCACGATCCCGCTCGAGCACTTCGAGCGCACGATCGACGACGACACGCTCCTCGTCTCGATCACCCACGTCTGCTACCGGAACGGCGCGAAGCTCGACGTCGAGCCGATCGTCCGGCTCGCCCACGAGCGGGGCGCGCTCGTCCTCCTCGACGCCTACCAGTCGATCGGCAGCGAGCCGGTCGACGTCCGCGCGCTAGGCGTCGACTTCCTCGCGGCCGGCGTGCTCAAGTACCTGCTCGGCTCGGCGGGGCTCGCGTTCTTCTATGCTCGACGTGACCTCGTCGAGCGCGTCTGGCCCACCGCCACCGGCTGGTTCGCCGACCGCGACATCTTCGAGATGGACCATCGCGACTACTCGCCGTCGGCGACGGCCAGCCGCTTCCAGTCCGGGACGCCGCCCGTGCCCGCGATCTACGCCGGCATCGCGGGGATGGAGCTGATGGAGGAGATCGGGCTCGCGGAGACGCGCGAGCACGTGCTCGGCCTGCACTCGCGGCTCCTCGAGGGACTCGACGGGCTCGGAGCTCGAGTCTTGACGCCCCGGCGACCGGAGCGGCGAGGCGCGCTCCTCTGCGTCGCATCGACCGACGCGGCCGCGCTCGTGGAAGCCCTCGAACGCGACGGAATCGTCACGTCCTCCCGAGACGGCAACCTCCGGATCTCGCCGCACGCGTACAACTCCGCCGAGGACGTCGACGTCGTCGTCGAAACGCTCTCGCGCCATCGAGAGCTCCTCGCTTCGAATTGACATACATAGCATTCCTGCTATAGTCATAGCAGGTATGCGATACAGCGTCGCGAAGAGACAGCGATGACCGACCCGGCGCCACGCCCGCTGTCACGCCTCGGCGAAAAGGCACGCGCGCGTCTCGCGCGCGTCGAGGACGACGGATGGTTCTTCGCGCGGATCGCCGAGCAGGTCGTGAAGCAGCGAACCGCCCGCAAGCTCTCGCAGCGGGAGCTGGCTGAGCTCGTGGGCACGACGCAGTCGGCGATCGCGCGCCTCGAGGCCGGTGGGAGGCCGCCGCGGATCGACACGCTGCTTCGCATCGCGGACGCGCTCGACTGCGAGCTGGCCGTCGAGCTCCGCCCACGACAGGAGCCCGAGGTCTCGTGAGCACCGACGAGCTCCTCGCGCGCATCGACGACCTCGAGCGCAAGCTGCAGGGGCTCGAGGGCGAGCTGCACGAGATCCGGGCGCTCGCGCGGGCGGCGCGGATCGCGGCGCCGGAGCCCGACCCATGGGCCGCGCCGGTCGTACCGAAGCCGCCGCCTATCCCAGCGCCGCCGGCGGAGTGGTGGCAGGACGAGCGGGGCCGCTGGCGCCAAGGCCCGCGGCCCGAGCCGGTCACGGAGCCGGTCGCTGCCTCCGCCGCGCCGGCGCCGGCCGCCGAAGCCGAGCCGTCGGTGTGGGACCGCGAGGTGCGATTCCCCGACCTCTCGCTCGAGGACCTGTTCGGCGCCAAGGCGCTCGCGTGGGCCGGAGGGGTCGTGACCCTGCTCGGCGTCGTCTTCTTCTTCGTCCTCGCGGTGAACCGGGGCTGGATCGGGCCGGGGATGCGCATCGGCTTCGGCGCTGGGGCATCGCTCCTCGTCTTCGCCGCTGGGCTCTGGCTCGAGCGGCGGTACGGCTCCCTCTATTCGGCCCTCGCCGCAGTCGGAGCCGGGATCGCGGGCGGCTACGCCACGCTGCTTGCGGCCACTGCGCTCTACGACATGCTGCCGACCTGGGGCGCGCTCGTCGCGGCCGCCGCGATCGCAGGGCTCGGACTCGCCGTCTCGCTCGCGTGGACGTCCGAGATCGTCGCCGGCCTGGGCCTCGTCGGCGCGATGGCCGTGCCCGCCTTCCTCGTCCTGCCTCGCCCAGGTGGGCGCGCTCGTGCTCGACACCGACGGGCTGCAGTGGAGCCGGTTCGCGGTCGCGGTCGTGTTCTGGGCGCTCTACGTCGGGGCCGCGCTCGGCTGGCAGCTCCAGGTTGCGGGCGAACGCCTGGCCCGCCTGACTGCGAGCCTCGTCCTCCTCTCGGCCGGCTTCGCCGTCCTCTCCGCGGCCTGGTTGCTCGACGGAAGCTGGGGGCGACTCGACCGCGAGGGCGTCGTCCTCGGGATTTCGGCGCTCGCCTACGGCGCACTCTCGGCCGCTTTCTTCGTCCGGCCCGGCGCGCGACGGCTGAGCGTGCTCCTCGGCGCAACGGGTCTCGCCGTCGGCGCGATCGCTCTCGCCGACCTCCTCTCGGGCGCCAGCCTCACCTATGCCTGGGCGGTCGAGGGAGCGCTCCTCGCCTGGCTCGCCTGGCGAACGGGCGAGCTGCGCTTCCAGCTCGGCTCCTTCGCCTACCTCGTCCTCGCGCTCGGACACGCGCTGGCCTTCGAGGCCCGGCTCGACCGGCTCTTCGACCCGAATCCGCACCCGGGCCGCGGGGCGCCGACGATCGCGGTGCTCGGGGCCGCCGCGCTCGTCGCGGCCTGGTTCGCGCGCGAGCCGGAGATCGAGCCGGAGCCGGAGGAGGGCGCGCTCTCGTTCCTCGCGCAACCGCTCCAGGAGCTTCGCCAGGCGCAGCCGATCGTCCGCCGCGCTCTGGTGAGCGCGGCCACGCTGCTCGGCGTCTACGCGCTCTCGCTCGTCGTCCTCGAGCTGTTCGAGCTCGGCGCCGGCGACGTCCAGACCTGGTTCGACCGCGGCCACGTGGTCGTGAGCGCCACGTGGGGGCTCGTTGGTCTGGCGACGGTCGTCGTCGGCCTCCGCCGGCCCTCGCGTGCGATCACGTTCGCTGGCCTCGGCTGGCTCGTGTTCACGCTCGGGAAGCTCGGCCTCTACGACGCGCGCGAGCTCGACGCGACGCTCCGCTCCTACTCGTTCCTCGCGGTCGGCGCCTGCCTCCTGCTTGCCGGTTATCTCTTCCAGCTGCTCAGGGAGCACGAGGGGCGCCTCGACGTCGTCGCCGTGGTCGGAAGCGTCGTTCCGCTCGGCCTCGGGCTGTCGGCGCTCACGACGCTCGTCGAGGGTCACGTCGCGGGGATCGACCTCCTGGGCCTCGCGCTTCTCGGCCTCGCCGCCGTCTACGGGGCGCTCGCGGCCGGCGCGTTCGGCCTCCACCGCGACCTCAGCACGCTCCTCTGGGCACTTGCGCTCGTCGTGGCCGCAGGCGCCGATGCCGTTCTCGTATCGGGCGCCTGGCTCACCCTCGCCTGGGGCGCGAGCGCGGCCGCGCTGGCCTGGCTCGCGGTCCTCGCCGACGAGCGCCGCTTCCAGCTCGCCTCGCTCGCCTACCTCACGATCGCCCTCGGCTGGACGATCGGCGAGGAGGCGCCGCCGAGCGCGCTCGTCCGCGCGGCCGCGCACCCGGCGACGGGAATCGCGAGCGTGGCGATCGTCGTCGCAGCGACGGTGGTGTTCTCGCGCCTGTGTCTCTTCTCAGACGTGCGCTGGCGGGCCTGGAGCGCCTGGGCCGCCGTGGTCGTGGCCGTCTACGGCCTGTCTCTGACGATCCTCGAGGTGGCCGAACGGGTCGCTCCGGGGGGCGACGTGAAGACGAACTTCCAGCGCGGCCACACTGCGGTGAGCGCCTTCTGGGGCGCGCTCGGGCTCTTGCTCCTGTACGCAGGGCTGACCCGCCGAATGCGAGCGCTCCGGCTCGGCGGCTTTGCGCTGTTCGGGGTCAGCCTGGCGAAGCTCTTCCTCTACGACCTCGCCTTCCTGAACTCGGTGGCGCGGGCGCTCTCGTTCCTCGCCGTCGGCGCCGTTCTCCTCCTCGCCGGCTTCTTCTACCAGCGGCTCAGCGCTCAGCTGGAGAGTCGGCAGGCCTAGGAACGTCGATCTCCGGCGGCGTCACCCGGGACTCGACGACGCGCGCCGCGAGGTCGTGGAGCCGGACGCGGTTGTTTCGCGCCGACCTGCGCAAGAGCTCGAACGCGTCGCCGACATCGAGCGCGAAACGCTCCGCGAGCACGCCCTTCGCCTGCTCGATGAGGATGCGGGAGTCGAGCGCGCGCTGGAGGTGGGCGTTGTCCTCCGCCAGGGAGACGACGAGGTCTTCCAGTCGCTTCTCTCGACCGGCGAGGCCGTCACCGTCCCCGTCGCTAGAGACCTCCATTGATCACCTCTTCGACTGCTTCGGCGAGCGAGCGCTCGATCCGGAAGACCCGGTCGAGCCCGGTCAGCTCGAACACGCGCAGGATGCGCGGGTCCTGCGAGACGACGACGAAGACCCCGCCGTCGTCCCGTAACCGGCGCGCGGCGGCCGTCAGGACCCCGAGGGCCACCGAGTCCATGAACGTCAGGCCGGCCAGGTCGACGATCATCCGCCGTGCGCCGCGCGCGGCGGTTCGGTCGAGCTCCTCGCCGAGCCGGCCGGCGGTCGCGAGGTCCAGCTCCCCGGCCACCGAGACGACGTACCCATCGGCGCCGACCTGAGCGGTCGTGGCCCTGACCCCCGTCACGCTCATCGGCGGCACGCTAGCCACCGCGTGTTGAGGATTCTCTATGACCTCTCTTGAGATTCGCTCACACGGCGAGGAGCTTGTAGCCCACCCCGCGCACGGTCACGAGCCGCGTCGGGGCTCCGGGCATCTCCTCGATCTTCCGCCTGAGGTTCGAGACGTGGATGTCGCAGGCGCGCTGGTCGCCGACGTACGTGCTGTCCCAGAGGTGCTGCATGATCTCGCGGCGGCTGTAGACGCGTTCGGGCTCTTCGGCGAGGAGGGCGAGCAACCGGAACTCGGACGGGGTCAAACGGACGGTCTTGCCCTCGATTCGCACCTCGTGGCGCGCAAGGTCGAGCTGGAGCGAACCGACGTGCCGTACGCCGTTCCCGGAGGCGCGGTCGAGATTGCGGCGGCGCAGGATCGCGCGGACGCGGCTCACGAGCTCGGCGACCGAGAACGGCTTCGTCACGTAGTCGTCGGCGCCCGCTTCGAGCCCGAGCACGCGGTCGACCTCCGCGTCCATGGCGGTCAGGAGGAGGATCGGGACGTCGCTCTCGTCGCGGAGGCGGCGGCAGATCTCGATTCCCGACAGGCCGGGGAGCCGGACGTCGAGGACCAGCACGTCGTAGCGCGTCGTCCGTGCCGCCTCGAGCGCGGTCTCGCCGTCGCTGTAGCCGTCGACCTCGAAGCCGGAGGCCCGCAGCGCGTAGCTCACGGCGTCGACGATCGCCGGCTCGTCGTCGACGACGAGGATCCGCTGGCTCACGTACTGACGAGCCGGCCGGCTTTGAACGTCATGCGTGCTGTCGTCCCCGAGCCGGGCGTCGACTCCAGCTCGAAGGTCGCGCCGGTGGCCTCGAGCGCCTCGGCCGCGATCGCGAGACCGAGCCCGAAGCCCTCTTCGGTGTCGCCCTCGCGACGGAAGAAGCGCTCGGTTGCTCGATCGCGCACGTCAGCCGGCATCCCGCTGCCGGTGTCGCTGATCTCGACCACGACCGTGTTGTCGCTTACGTGGCGCCCGACGAGGGAGATCCGTCCGTCCCGCGTGTGCCTGGCCGCGTTGGCGGCGATGTTCGCAAGCGCTTCGGCAAGGAGGTCCGCGGCGGCGAAGAGAACGAGGTCGTCCGGGCACTCCACCTCGACGGCGACGCCGGGACGTATCTTGAGGCCGCGCGCGACCGTCTCCAGCAAGGCGCGCAGCTCGACGACCTCGAGCTGCGCGGGCTCGCTTCCATTCTGAGCGCGGGCGAGCGTCAAGAGAGCCCGGGTCGCGCGTGAGAGGCGCGCGCACTCGCGCTCGAGGTGCGCGAGGAAGCGGTCCCGCTCCTCGGGCACGTCCTTCGCGCCGCTCTGGAGGACCTCGACGACGCCCGAGATGGCCGCCACCGGCGAGCGCAGCTGGTGGGCCGCGTTCGTCACGAAGTCGCGTTCGGCCAGTCGCATCTGCGCGGAGACGTCACGGAAGACGAGCAGGGCGAAGCGGCCGTCGCCGGTCCCGCCGGAGCGAACCAGGTAGCTTCGACCTCCGGCGTGGACGCGTGCCTCCTGGGCCGTCTGCGGGGCTCGAAGGCTCGCGCGGACCAGGTCGCGCAAAAGGACGCCGTGCCAGACCTCGGGCAGGGAGCGTCCCGCGGTCAGGACGTCTTCGCCGAAGAGCGCGTGCGCGGCCGGGTTCGCGAGCTCGATCTCCAAGGAGGCGCTCACGGCCACGATTCCGTCCTCGAGGAGGCCGAGGAGATCGGGCAACCGGGGCGTCGTGGCGAGACCGTCTTGAAGCGCCATCGGGCTAGCGTCGAGGAGGAGCGTCGTCCTGACGCGCACCCCGGGCCGGTATGCAGCCGAACCGACCGGCGATTCCGTCTTGTGCCGGCTCCTCGGAGACGACAATCCACTCGCGACCGAGCATCGTGATCGTCTCCCCGACGGTCAGAGGCGTATCGGTGAGACGGGTCTCGTCGTACCCGTCGCGCAACAGCACCTCGTACAGGGGCATCCTCCCCTCCTCTCCCTTCACGGCTCAGTGGCCGAGAGGGCAAGAGAGTCGGGAAGCGATGGTGTGGGCGAAGGTTAGCCTGTCGTGGCGCATTCGGTCGAAGCCGTGTCCCTGGTCGTCGCCGCGCTCGGCGACTCGATCACGGCCGGGTCGCCGCTCTGGGATCCGGATCCTGCGGTGCGGAGGCGGATCGCCGCAGCGCTCGACGAGCGGAGCCAATGGGAGTGGTGGGCGGCGCAGGCCGATCCGGATCTCGAGTTCGTGAACTGCGGCGTCTACGGGGAGCGGGCCGAGGAGATCGAGCGGCGGCTCGAACGGTGCGCGGCGGGAGCCGCGGTTCTCGTCGTCCAGGGCGGGATCAACGACGTGGCGCAGGGCCTGCAGGTCGAGCCCGCGGCCGAGGCGCTGCGGCGGATGGTGCGGGACGGACGCGGGCTCGGGTTGCGGGTCGTGCTCGCCGACGTGCTCCCCTGGAACAACGGCTGGCCCGCCGCCGAGGGGCCGATCCGGCGCCTGAACGAGCTGGTGCGGGCGATCGGCGCCGAGGAGCGCGTCCCGATCCTGCCTTTCCACGACACGCTGGAGGACCCGGCGCGGCCCGGCCGGATGCGAGCCGACTGGACCTCGGACGGCGACCATCCGTCGGTGGCGGGCTACCGGCGGCTCGGCGAGCTCGCCTTCCGGCTTCCCTAGAGCTCGAGCTCCATCCAGTCGCGAGCACGCTCGAGGCCGTCGTCGAGCGGCAGCTCGTCGGGGCGGTGCGTGACGAGGAGCCGCTTGGCCCCGGATGCCTCGTACGCGGCCACCGCCTCGCCGATGTCGAGGTGCCCGCGCGGCTCGCCGTCGAGCGCGCCCCGCTCGAGCGTCGCCTCGCACAGGAAGAGGTCGGCGTCGCGCGCAAGGTCGACGAGCTTCTCGGACGGACCCGTGTCGCCGGAGTACGCCAGCGTCGCCGAGCC
>VAYE01000304.1:480-2542 GCA_005883235.1 Actinomycetota bacterium | reverse complement strand
GGTCTGGTCGAACTCGACGAAGCGGAGGCCCCAGCGCTCGAGCGCGCGGAAGTTCTCGCTCGTCCCGTAGTAGGCGCCAGCGGCGAGGGCGATCGTGCTCCCTGATTCGAGCAGCGAGAGGACGAGCGCCGTCGTCGCGCCCGCGCCCGATGGGAAGAGGAGCGCGTGGCCGCCGTCGAGCTCGCCGAGCAGCCGCTCGGCCTGCTCGCCGACGGGATGCCCGTGGCGCTGGTAGTACGCCCCGCGAGGCTCCCCGTAGGCGAAGGTCGTGGAGCGGTCGAGCGGCGGCGAGGCTCCCGGGCCGTCGGGACGCACGAGCCTCGTGGCCGGCTTCACGGGCGAACTCTACGCGCCGACGCAAGCCGCTTTGGCCTCGCGCTCACTCGTTCGAGGGATTCGCTGGGCCGCGCTCGGCTCCGACCACTGTCTCGACGTGCAAGGCAGGCGGGTGCGGCCACGCTTGCGACAACCGGAGGTCCTCACGTGTTCGCCAGCGCACCTGCATCCTCGACCCGCTTCGCCGCCCTCGTGGCTCTGATCGGCCTCGCGCTCGCTGCACCGGCCGCGGCCACCGTCGACCGCACCGACAGCGTGCGTGTCGCGTTCGCGTCGTCGCGTGTCGTGCAGGGGAACGAAGCAAACATCAGCGTCACCGTCCGCCCCGCGGGCGTCCGCTGCGCGCTGGCGGTCAAGTACGCGAACGGCAGCCGTCAGGGCGGCCTCGCCCCGGTCGCGGCCGTCGGCGGCCGGGCGACGTGGC
Organism: Actinomycetota bacterium; assembly: GCA_005883235.1. Next base: position 1,782 of record VAYE01000304.1, on the reverse strand, counting down.
GCTGGACCGTGCCGATCACGACCAAGGCCGGCCGGGCCACCGCAACGGTCTCGTGCGGCCGCGCAGGCCGCGTGAAGCGCGCGATCATGGTCGTCGGCCAGGTCGTCGCGCCCAAGGTCACGATTCTCAAGCGCGGCTGGTCGGCGCGGGCGAACCCCTACGGCGGAACGAGCGTCAGCTACGGCGTCCTGCTTGGGAACGACTCGCCGGTCTTCGACGCGCTCAAGGTCTACGTGATCGTCAACTTCGTCATGGCCGACAACCACCTGATCGGCACCGTGACCCAGACGATCAACGGGATCCAGGCAGGCACGAGCTACGCCCTCGGCGGCGATCTGTCCTTCCCGGGCGCTGCGCCGATCGACCGCATGGAGATCACCGTGCAGGTCAGCGGCCACCAGCGGAGCAACATGCCCATGCCGGCGCTCTCGAACATCCACGTCGTACCCGACCAGTACGACCCGGGCTGGGTCGGGTCGGTCGAGGGTGAGCTGATCAACGGCCAGCCGGCCCTCACGCTCCAGAACGCCCAGCTGTCGGCGATCGTCATGGACGAGGCCGGCAACATCCTCGGCGGCGGCACGGGCTACGCATTCGCCACCCTTCCGCCGGCGACGCGCGAGGTCCTGAAGATGACCGGCGGCTTCCGCGCGATCCCGATCGAGCACGCGGTCAGCGCCCTCGTCTCCATCCAGCCCACCTGGGCACAAGCTCAGCCGTAGCCTGGGCACCGCCCGGCTAAGCCTTCAGGCGGTTCGACCGGTCGTTTCAGACGGACGCGCAGGCGGAGCCTGCACGTCCTGACGACGGCACCGCAAGCGGTGCCTCCCGAGGGCTGGGGCCCCGCGCGGGGTACGCTCCGCGCGTGGCGGCGACCGACGAGGAGAAGCAGGCCGAGCGCGCCGACTCGACGCAGGGCAAGCTCGAGCGGCTGCAGGCGCTCCGCGACGAGGCCCGCCACGCGGGAAGCGCCAAGTCGGTCGAGCGGCAGCGTGAGCAGGGCAAGCTGCTCGCGCGCGAGCGGGTCGAGCGACTCTGCGACCCCGGCTCGTTCGTCGAGCTCGACCGCTACGTCCGCCACCGCGAGTCGAACTTCGGGATGATGGAACGGCGGCCGTGGGGCGACGCGGTCGTGACGGGCTACGGCCGCATCTTCGGGCGCAAGGTGTTCGTCTTCTCGCAGGACTTCACCGTCTTCGGCGGGAGCCTCTCGGAGGTGTTCGCGGAGAAGATCTGCAAGGTCATGGACATGGCCGTCAAGTACGGCTGCCCGGTGATCGGGATCAACGACTCCGGCGGGGC
>VAYE01000304.1:0-376 GCA_005883235.1 Actinomycetota bacterium | reverse complement strand
ACCTTCGAGGAGCTCGGCGGCGCCGCGACCCACGCTACCCGCTCGGGCGTCGCCCACTTCAGCTCGCCAGACGACGACGCCTGCCTGGAGGACGCTCGCTACTTGCTCTCGTTCCTGCCGCAGAACAACCTCGACTCGCCGCCGTACGCCGAGCCGTCGGACCCGCGCGACCGTGAGGACGCCGAGCTCGACTCGATCGTTCCCGACAACCCGAACAAGCCGTACGACATCAAGGCGGTGATCGAGCGGGTCGTGGACGACGGGCAGTTCCTCGAGGTCCACGAGCGCTTCGCGGAGAACATCGTCTGCGGCTTCGCCCGCCTGGGCGGCCACTCGGTGGGGATCGTGGGCAACCAGCCGCGCTCGCTCGCCGGGG
>VAYE01000309.1 GCA_005883235.1 Actinomycetota bacterium | reverse complement strand
GGTGGAACCTCCTTCCGGACTCCGGAAGGGCCATCCCCCAGCGGCGCGTTCGAAAACCGAAGACCAGAAGGCACCGCTTGCGGTGCCGTCATCAGGCCGTGCAGGCTTTGCCTGTACGGCCGTCGAAACGACCGGTCGAACCGCTAAGAGGCTCGACGCACTGGCTCTACGTCAGGTGGAAGTAGAGCGCGTGCAGGAGCTCGACGGCGGGGTTCGACGTGTGGACGACGACGTCGCCCGGCACGTCGAGGAGCGCCTCGGAGTAGTTGAAGAGGATCTTCACGCCGGCATCAACGAGGTCGTCCGCGGCGGTCTGCGCGTTGTCGGGCGGCACGGCGAGCACCCCGACGATGATGTTCTTGTCGTGGACGAGCTCCGGCAGCCGCGTGTAGTCGCTGACCTCGACGTGGCCGACCGGTCGCCCGACCTTGTCGGGATCAATGTCGAAGACCGCGGCGATGTTGATCCCGTGCTCGGCGAAGATCGACGAGCTGCCGATCGCCTGGCCGAGCCTGCCGGCACCGACGAGCGCGATGTTGTGCTGGCCCTGGGTGCGGAGGATCTTGCGGATCTCCGCCAGGAGGCTGTCGATGTTGTAGCCCACCCCGCGCTTCCTCCTGCGACGAGATGCGGTCCTTGCCCATCTTCCTCGCCTGGGTCAGGACCTGCAGGTACCGGGAGAGACGCGCGGCCACCCCCACGGTCAGACGATCCGCCACCGGAGCTCCTTGGGTCGAGGTTTGTAACACCGCACCCCCATTCTGCCAGCCCGCTCAGGCCTGCGCTTGTGCGTCCACTAGGCACCGCTTGCGGTGCCTACATCAGGACGTGCGGGCTCCGCCCGCGTGTCCGTCTGAAACGACCGGTCGACCCGCTGGCGTCATTCCGATCCCGCCAATCGGCGCCGCAGATCCGCGGCCTGAACGTGGTAGACGAAGGCGCGACGGCCGTCGATCTCGACCACCGGCAGCCACTCGCGGTAGCGCGCCTCGAGCTCGGGATCGCCGTCGATCTCCACCACGCGGAGCTCGAACTCGCGCTCGGCTCGAACTTCCTCCAGCACCTGGAGCGCGCGCTCGCACAGGTGGCACCCGCTCGCCTTATAGAGAGTGACCTCAGGGATAGAGACCGCGCGTGATCGTCGCCTCGGCGACCCGCTGCACGGCGACGCCGTAGGACGCGACCCGCATGCTCGTCTGCCTCGCTTCCCGCGTCGCCCAGGTCTCGTTGAACGCGCGGACCACGATGTCGTTGAGCTTCGCGTTCACCTCGGGCTCCTTCCAGAAGTACTCCTGGAGGCCCTGCACCCACTCGAAGTACGACACGACGACGCCGCCCGCGTTCGCGAGGACGTCCGGGAGGATGAGGACGCCCTTGTCCTCGAGGATCTCGTCTGCGGTGGGGGTGAGCGGCCCGTTCGCGCCCTCGCAGATGATCCGCGCCCTCACCTGGTCGGCGTTGTCGCCCGTGATCACCTGCTCGAGCGCGCAGGGTGCGAGCACGTCGCAGTCGAGGAGCAGGAGCTCCTCGTTCGTGATCGTCTCGGCGCCGCGCAGCCCCTGCAGGGTCCCGGTCTCGTTCTTGTGCGCGAACGCGGCCGGGACGTCGATCCCGTTCGGGTTGTGGAGCGCCGTCCGCGAGTCGGAGATCGCGATCACCGTCGCGCCGTCCTCGGCGAGGAACTTCGCCAGGTAGCTGCCGACGTTGCCGAAGCCCTGGACCGCGACGCGCAGGTCGTCGATGCGGCCGCCTTGCTTCCGCACCGCCTCGCGGATGCAGAAGAGCGCGCCGCGGGCCGTCGCTTCCTCCCGTCCGAGCGAGCCCCCGATCTGGAGCGGCTTTCCCGTCACGACGCCGAGCACCGAGTGGCCCTTGTTCATCGAGTACGTGTCGAAGATCCAGGCCATCACGCGCGGCGTCGTGCCGACGTCGGGCGCGGGGATGTCGCGCTCCGGCCCGATGTCGTTGATGATCTCGCTCGTGTAGCGGCGGGTGAGCTTCTGCAGCTCGAGCTCCGAGAGCTGCTTCGGGTCGCACACGACCCCGCCCTTCGCGCCGCCGAAGGGGATGTTCATCAACGCGCACTTCCACGTCATCCACATGGCGATTCCGACCGGGATCGAGACGACGAGCGACTTCTTGCACTCGGAGAGGACGTTCACCAGGTTCGAGTCGATCCCGAAGACCTCGGCGACCCGGCGCAGCTGCTCGCGGGCGATGTCGTACGGGTTCTCGCGCAGGTGAGAGACGGGTGCTTCGATCGACGTCACGTGCCGCTCCTTGTCAGGGATGGAAAGCGCCGAATTGCTCGTGAAAAGCGGGCCGGAGTATACGCGGCTACCGAATCCGGAAGGTGACGGACCGGCGCGTCGCGGGCCCCTTCGTGGTCGGCTTGGCGACGATCCGGAGCCGGTAGAGGCCGCGGCCGAGCGGCGCGCCGGCCGGGCTGCGACCGGTGATCCCGAACTGGAACCGCCCGGGCAGGACGTCGCGCAGCCGCGCCAGCAGCCCGAGCCGGACGCCGCGGGCGTTCCAGAGCGAGATGTCGAGCCGCTCGAGCGCCTGGACCTCGTCGCGGCCGGCGGCGTGGACCACCTTCCCCGCGTCCACGGTGAGCACCGACGGCTTCTTGTCGGAGGGACGGAAGCGCTCCGAGGAGAGCGAGATCCGGCCGATCAGGTTGCGCGGCGCCGCTCCGAAGGTGATCGCCCACGGGATGCGGAGCGGCTGGTCGCCGGGCGCGCCGATGAGCAGCGTTCCCTCGGCAGGCGCGGTGCCGACCGGAGCGCTCGCGACGGTGGCGCGCAGGGGGATCCGGCGGGTCTTGCCGCGGGCGAGCTGGAACCGGGCCGGGCGCGCCGAGAACCGCACTGAGGCGGCTCCCTCGCTCAGGCGCTCGATCCGGATCCGCACGGTGATGTCGCGCGTCGAGAGGTTCTGGACGACGAGCGTTTGCCGTCCTTCCCAGCCGGCGCCGGGAGCCCGGCCGAGGGCGAGGCTCGCCGGCGCGACGGCCAGCTCGGCGGCCGAAGCTGCACCTGGATCGACGCGGCCGGCGCCCTGCGCGGTCACCTGCTCGCCGGCGATGGGACGCGCCGTCTCGGCGAGCAGGCTCCGCAGCTCCGGCGCGTCGAGCGCGGGGCGCGCCTGGGCGAGCAGGGCCGCCGCGCCGGCGACCACGGCCGCGGCTGCGCTCGTCCCGTTGACGGTGCCGTAGCGCGGCGCCCCGCCGGCTCCGGCGCCTGGCTCGGAGGTGACGAGCGCGACGCCGGGCGCGACGAGCTCGGGCTTGACCCGCCCGTCGAAGGCGAGGCCGGTCGACGAGAAGGGCGCCACCCGGCCCCGGCCCGGGTTCGGGGACGTCTGTGCCCGCCCGATCGCGACCCCGACGCTCTCCCCGCGACCGAGCGCGTCGAGAATCGTGCTCGCCGTCGCATTGGGGAGATCGACGACGGGGATCGACGCGGTCTCGTCGAAGCCGAGGGAGCCGCTCGGGAGGGCGCCGTGCACGAGCACAGCGGAGGCGCCCGCGCGGGCTGCGTCCCCGACCGCTGCTTGCGGCGCGTCGCCGGACTCGACGAGCGCTGCCCGCCCGGCGACACGGCTCAGGCCGCCGTGGTCGAAGTAGCGGGCAAGTCGCTCGCCTGACGCCTCGGGCTGGTTGCCGGCGGGCGCGGCGCGAGGCGCGGCCACCCGAAGCGAGACGGGCGCCGACGGGCCGGACGCCCCCGCGACAGGCTCGATCCGGTCGAGGACGATGTGGAGCCCGACGCGGACGACGACGCGGGCGGTCTCGACGTCCTTGCGCATGTCGGCGGCGCCCACGGTGAGCGCGGCCGGGCCGCCGCCCGGCCCCGAGACGAACCCGAAGCCCGGGCCTCCGGGGCCGTCGTTCCCCGCCGGGGTCACGACGAGCGTGTCGAGGCGCAACGCGCCGCCGGCGGCGCGGGCGAGCGGATCGTCTACGAACGATGCGTACGGCTCCGACAGCGCGACGAGCGCGACCCGCGCCGCATCGTGTGCGTCGTCGTCGCCGTTCGGGTCGACGGCGCTCTCGAGCCCGGCCAGGACCTGGTCGCTGCGGGCGTAGACCGACCAGCCGCCGGTCGCGTCCTCCTGCCAGCCGGCGACGCGGATCGGGAGCACGGACGCGCCGGTCGCCACCCCCGCCAGGCC
>VAYE01000073.1 GCA_005883235.1 Actinomycetota bacterium | reverse complement strand
GTCGACTGGGGCGACGGCTCGGCGCACACAACCTTCACCCAGGGCTCGCAGGGCTCCCTCGGATCCCAGTCGCACACCTACGCGAACAACGGGACCACGCCGTACACCGTGACCGTGAAGGTGACGGACAAGGACGGTGGCTTCGGCACCGCGACGTTCAAGGTGACGGTCGCTAACGTCCCGCCGACGGTCACGGCGCCGGCCGACCAGACCGCCAACGAGGGCAACCCGCCGACGAGCTTCAACCTCGGCTCGTTCACCGATCCGGGTCCCGACAGCCCGTGGGCGGTCGACGTCAATTGGGGCGACCCCTCGACCCACACGACCTTCAACCAGAGCGCCACCGGCTCGCTCGGCACCTCGCCGCACACCTATGCCGACAACGGCGTCTACACGGTGACCGTGAAGGTGACCGACCACGACGGCGGCTCCGGCCAAGCGACCTTCAAGGTCACGGTCTCGAACGTCGCGCCGACGATCACGAGCTTCACCGGAACGACGACGGGTCTCTCCGGGCCGCTCGTCTTCACCGCTCCGGTGACCTTCAACGGCACCTTCAAGGATCCGGGCGTTATCGACAATCCGTGGGCGGCCGACTGGAGCTGGGACGGCGCCGCCGATGCAACCGCGCATCAGCCGTACCCCGCCAACGGCACCGACACCCACAACTTCACGCAGAGCCACCAGTACACGTCGGCGGGCTGCAGCCACACCGGCACGGTGAAGATCGCCGACAAGGACGGCGGCTTCGACACCAAGACGATCACCGTCGGCGTGGGGTCGGGCGCCTTCCTGCCGCCGGTGACGAACACGCCGGTTACGAACAAGCTGAAGAACGGCCAGGTGCTGCCGGTGAAGGTGCAGCTCACCGATTGCAGCGGAGCGGGACTCAACAGCCTGTCTCCGTCGATCCGGCTCGTCGCCGGCGACCAGACGTCCATTCCCGACGACAGCGTCGTCCAGATCACGCCGACCTCGTCCTCGGCCGCCGACACCACCGGCGTCATGCGCTCGAGCGGGTCGGACGGCTCCTACATCTACAACATGAACGTGAACATCCCGCTGAGCACCGACTACACGATCGTGGTCTACCCGAACGGCGGGTCGACGGGGCCGTCGCTCCGCCACGTGATCCAGGCGACGAAGTAGTGCGCCGGCGGACGCAGTGCGAGGGCTGCGGCCGGACGCGTCCTACGTCTGAGGCGGGGTGGAGGCGGGTCCTGGCCTGGGATCCTCGCCGGCCGTCGCGCCTCGTCCGAATCGCATACTGCGCCGAGTGCGCCGCGCGGAGCTTCGGCTCGCTCGAGCGAGCCAGTCGCGAGCAGCTCTAGAACCTGCCCGAAGGTCGAGGTCCAAGTCTCGACCCTTGCGTAGGAGGAAACGGCTGTTCGGGGATCGAGGAGCCGTCGGCCGCAACACACACTGGGTAGGCGATGCGCGTTCTCCTCGCCGACGATCACCCGCTCGCTCTCGCGGCGGTGCGCGTTCTTCTCGAAGGGGCGGCCGACCTCGAAGTCGTCGGTGAGGCCCGATCGGGAAGCCAGGTGCTTCCACGCGCGAGAGAGGCAAAGCCCGACATCGTCGTCCTCGACCTCAACCTGCCCGAGCTCGACGGACTTACGTGTCTCGAGCGACTCACGGCCGAGTTCCCGAAGGCGGCTGTCGTCGTCTGCTCGGGCGAGGCGAACGAGGACGACGTCGAAGCCGTGCGGCTCGGAGGAGCGCGTGCGTTCGTCGCCAAGGCCGGGGACCCGGACGAGATTCCAGTCGCGTTGCGCGCGGCCGCTGCCGGTGAACCTTTCCGCGTCTACGGGGCTCCCGAGCGCCGCCGCCGGCCGAACGAGGACCTCGGGCTCAGCGAGCGTGAAACCACGTTGCTTCAGACCCTGGCGCGCGGGCTCTCGAACCAGGAGATCGGCAAGGAGCTCTGGATCACCGAGCAGACCGTCAAGTTCCACCTCACCAACGTCTACCGGAAGCTCGGCGTCGAGAACCGCACGCAGGCGACGCGCGTGGCCTACGAGCACGGCCTCGTCTGAGGCTTGCGCCTAGACGAGCCCGTTGCGGATCGCGTACGCGGTCGCCTCGGTGCGGTTCGCGAACTGCAGCTTCGACAGGATGTTCGAGATGTGGTTCCGCACCGTGTGCGGGCTGAGGAACAGCTCGCGCGCGATCTCCGCATTCGCCTTTCCGCGCGCCAGCAGCTCGAGGACCTCGAGCTCGCGGTCGCTCAGGACAGCGCCGTCGAGGGCGCGGGGAGCAGCTTCGGGAGACCGCATCGTGCCCAGCAGCTTCGCCGCGATCCCAGGAGAGAGGAGAGAATCGCCTGCTGCGGCGGCTCGGATCCCTCCGGCGAGCGCATCAGGCGAGGTCCCCTTGACGAGGTAGCCGGTCGCTCCGGCGAGCATCGCGTCGAGGACGTCTTCGCCGTCCCCGGAGATCGTCAGCATCAGGACCCGCGCCGACGGATGGGCGTCGAGGACGCCCCGGATCGCCTCGATCCCCGTGAGGCCCGGCATCTGGACGTCCATCAGCACGACGTCCGGCTCGAGAGTGCCGGCTGCCTGGATGGCGGCCTTGCCGTTCGCCGCCGTCCCGACGACGTCCAGCTCATGAGCGGTGAGCAGCTCGGCGAGCCCTTCACGGAAGTGATCGTCGTCGTCGACGACGAGGACGCGTACCCGCTTGTCCCGCCGCTGCGCCGCCGTCGGCGCAGCAGCCTTCGTCGTCACGCTTCGACTCCCGGCCGCAGGGAGCGTCGTATCAAGCGATCCTCCTGTGGAAGGTCTGCACCGGTTCTAACTCGGCGTCTGTGGATTGTCAATCGAGTAAGGCTGTGGATTGTAATTAGAACGGAACGCGATCTTTCCGACTTTTGGCTGCTTATTCGCCGAATAGTACGAGTGTCCTATGGAGAAATAGGGCGGGATATGCCAGGCTCCCCTGTGGAAAACACGACCCTGGTGTCGCCATCGTCGGCGCGCCGCCCGCCGGGGGAGTCGCAGGAGGGGAACGTACGTGGCGATTCGGGTGTTGCTCGCTGACGACCACCGCCTCATCCTCGAGGGCCTCCAGCAAGCGTTCGAGGAGGTCGAGGGGATCGAGATCGTCGGCATGGCGAGCGACGGCAAGCAGGTCCTGCCGATGATCGCGGGGACGAACCCGGACCTCGTGCTCCTCGACATGCGCATGCCTGACATGGACGGACTCGCGTGCCTCGAGCGGATCCGCAAGCACCATCCGTCGGTCAAGGTGGTAATGCTGTCGGCGTTCGACGACGCCGGGCGGATCCGGGCGGCGCTCAAGCGCGGCGCCAGCGCCTACATCGTCAAGACGGTGAACCCGCTCGACCTTCCGGCCGCGCTTCGTCAGGCGGTCGAGCCCACGATCTACTTCGGGGCGCCTCCGTCGGAGGAGGAGCCGGCGGCCGCGGCCGGATTGACGGAGCGCGAGGCGGCGATGCTACGGGCGCTTGCGCGCGGCCTCTCGAATGCGGCCATCAGCAAGGAGTTCTGGGTCACCGAGCAGACGGTCAAGTTCCACCTGACGAACATCTACCGGAAGCTCGAGGTCAAGAACCGCACCGAGGCCACTCGGTACGCCTACACGCACGGCCTCGCGGACGAGCTCGTCGCGGCTAGTAGTTAGGTGCCGTAGCTCCTATCCCGCGAGCAGTACGACTCGCGCTCGGGCGAGCGCCAAGAGCGGGGGCGGCTCCCGGCCTCGGGGGAGGGGGGTTGATCCCCGCCTTTCGCTCGCCCAAAGCGACAGGAGCGGCCGAAGGTCGCCGCGCTCCCGCCCAGACACCTCGTAGCCTTCCTTGCAAACCGCAAACCCGCCTGTGAGTACACGTGGGCGGTCCTTTCATGCGGGGACGTGCGCCTTCGGCTCGGCGGCAGCCGCTGTGACTCGCTCGAGCCAGGGGGCTGCCTCGAGGCGCTCGAAGATCTCGCGCGCCTCGTCGAGGTGCGTCTCTGCCTCCGCGGCGCGCCCTTGTGCAGCGAGCCACTCGGCGTGTTCGAGCAGGGTGACCGCGAGCCAGAAGGGGATGTCGAGCTCGCGGAACTGCTCGGCGGCGGCCTCGTAGCCTGCCGCGTCTCCTGCGAGGCGGGCACGGAAGCGCCGTGCCTGGGCGTCGAGGTAGGGCGGTCGGGAGCCGGGGGGAACGGTCTCGATCGAGGTGAGCAGCTCCTCGATCTTCGTCGCCTCGCCTAGGATGAACGCGGCTTCGATCGCCTCGACGAGGCCCTGCTTCACGGCCTGTGCGGAGATGTTGAGGGCGCGGCCCGCTTCGATGGTCGCCTCGCCGTCGGCGAGCGCCTCGTGCGGTCGCCCTTCCGCCCCGCGCAGGCAGGCTCGCGATCCCAGGTACATGGAGCGCTCCTGGACGTCGGTGGACTCTTCGAGCCGGGAGAACATCGAGAAGATGCGGCGCGCGCCGTCGAGCTCGCCGCGCTGAATGTGGATCACGACGCCCGTCTGGAGCAGGCTGAGCACGACGCCGCCGGCGTCGATCTGTTCCTGGGTGAACTCCTCGCTCATTGCCTGCGCCTCGTCCCAGCGGCCGAGCATGCAGAGAGCGTAGGTCCGCTCGGCCAGCACAGCCCATTCCTCGGGCCGGTTCCCGAGCTTCCGTGCGAGGGCGAGGGCCTCGTCGAGGTATCCGAGCGCATCGGCGTACGCGTCACGCCGAAAGCACTGGTCGGAGAGGTTGAAGTAGCAGTTGCCGGCCTCTTGTCCGAGGTCACTGTCGAGTGCTATCTCCACGGTTCGCTTGAGGAGCGCACCGGACTCCTCGGCATGTCCCCGACTCAGGGCGACGCCCGCCTTCGCGCGCAGCGCGAGCGTGAGCGGCTCAGGGTATGCATGCGCTTCGGAGATGTCCAACGCCAGCTCGGCGCGCTCGGCGGCACGCTCGAGCTCGCCGCTGAACCAGTACCCGAGCGCGAGACGCGCCGCCAGCAGCGCGAGATCCTCGTCGGGCTCGTCCGCCGAGATGACGGCGAAGGCGCGCTCCATCCGTGCCATTGCCTCGTCGCGACGCCCCGTGAAGAGGTCGACCCTACCGAGACTCGAGAGAACCCGGGAGGCGGCGTGCGTGTCGCCCTGCTGCTCGTGCAGCTCGATCGACTCCTCGAACAGCCGGCGCGCCGCGTCCGGATCACCAGCGCTCGCGGCCATCTCGCCGGCGCGGTCGATGAGTGTCGCCTTCTCCGACCGATCCTCCGTCAGCTCCGCTGCCTGTTCGAAGTAGCGTCTCGCTTCCGCGGCCGCGGCGAGCGAGGCGGCGCGCTCCCCGGCCCGCGCCAGCATCGCACGCGCCTTCTCCTTGATCTCGGCTGCATCTGCCGCGTCCGGGCCTGTCTCGTGGGCGGCCAGGTAATGGGAGGCGATCACCTCGATCACCTCGTCCTCGTCGGCGGCGAAGGCAGCGCTCAGGTGGGCGGCGGCCGCGAGATGCCTGGCGCGACGCTCTCGCTTCGAGAGCGTCTCGTAGGCGACGTGGCGCAGGAGGTCCTGCAGGAAGCCGTACTGGCCATGCTCGGGCGAGCGCGGGTCGGCCTGCACACCGAGCACCTCCTTGCGCACGAGGGCCGTGAGCAGCGGCTCGATCTCAATGTCGGCGCCCGCGAGCGCGGCCAGCGCGTCTCTCGTGAAGGTCTTGCCGAGCACTGCAGCGTCCTGGAGCAGCCGCCGCTCCTCCGCCGTCGCCCCATCGAGCCTGGCGGCGATCAGCGCGTGCAGCGTTTCCGGAACCTCGAGCGCCTCGACCGGCCCCGTTAGCCGGTAGGCGGGGCCTGCCTGGACGAGCAGCCCGCGGTCGAGCAACATTCGCACCGTCTCGACCGCGTAGAGCGGCACGCCCTCGGCGCGCGCGAGGATCCGGTCGCGTACCTCCGAGGGCAGCCCCGGCACGAGCCCGGTCAGCAGCTCCTCCATCGCCTGCGACGAGAGCGGCTCCAGGTAGAGCGAGCTGAAGCTGCGCTGCGCGGCGCCCCAGGTCGGCCGCCGCTCGAGAAGCTCCGGCCGCGCCAGCGTGACCACGAAGATCGGCGAGCTTCGCGACCAGTCGAGCAGGTACTCGACGAAGTCGAGCAGGCTCGCGTCGGCCCATTGCATGTCCTCGAAGGCGAGCACGGTCGGATAGCTCTCGGCCAGACGCTCGAAGAAGAGACGCCAGGCGGCGAAGAGGTCCTGCTGGTCGCGAGCCTGGTGGTCGGCCAGCCCGAGCAGGTGCGCCAGCCGGGGCTCGACGAAGCCCCGCTCCTCGGGGTCGAGGATGTGCTCCTCCAGCGTGGCGTGCAGCTTGGCCTGCGCGGATGTCTGCTCCTCCTCCTCGGAGATGCGGCAGCGCATGCGCACCATGTCCGCGAGCGCCCAGTAGGTCACGCCCTCGCCGTAGGAGAGACATCGCCCGCGATGCCAGTAAACCGTCTCGGCGATGCCGTCGAAGTACTTGTAGAACTCCCACGCCAGCCGCGACTTGCCGATCCCGGCGATGCCCGTGACGGAGACGAGGTGTGCCTTCTGCTCGTCGGCGCAGCCGTGGAAGAGGTCCTTGATCTGCCGCAGCTCACGGTCGCGCCCGACGAACGGCGCCTCCAGCCCCTGCGACTTGAGCGAGCCGCGCAACCCGGAGACGACCCGCTGTGCCCGCCAGAGCGGCGTCAGTCCCTCCTTGCCCTTCAACTCGAAGGAGCCCGCCTCCTCGTCACCGCCGCCTCGCCGGTGAGGACTCCAGCGCGGGCCCGAAGCTCGGGCGCGCCGACCTCGTCGCCGAGCGCCGAAACAGCGGTGACCAGGTCGAGCGCCGCGCGCACGGCCCGCTCGGCATCATCCTCGGTCGCCGTCGGCGTCCCCCAGACCGCCATCACCGCGTCGCCGATGAACTTCTCGACCGTGCCGCCGTACAGCCCGATCAGCCGCCGGCACGTGTCGAAATAGCGCGACAGCAGCTCCCGCACCTCCTCGGCATCCCGCGACTCCGACAACGTCGTGAAGCCGACCAGATCCGCGAACAACACCGTCACCAAACGACGCTCAGCCGCCGGCGTCTCGCGCGGCTGCGCCGGAGCCGTCGCGGCCGATCCGGGCAAGCTTCCGAGCGACGCGCCGCACTCGTAGCAGAACTTCCGCCCCGGCTCATTCGGAGTGCTGCACGCGGGGCAGAGCGCCGCCAAGCCGGCGCCACACTCGCCGCAGAACTTCGCGTCGGCCCGGTTCTCGGCGCCACACTTCGAGCAGACGGTCACGTCGAGAGCCTAACCCGCCAACATGCGCACCAACAGATAGAGAGAGGATCGGAGCGGACGAGCTCGCGCTCGCCTAAGGAGACCCGGGCGTAACCGCTTGGAGCGGCACTCGGCCGGCCGGCTGCCGAGCAAACGTCTCCGGGCGCACGCGACGAGCGGCGAGGACGCTCAGGGCCGCGGTGAGCAGGAGGACGAACACGATCTTCCAGACGTGCAGCGGCGGCTCGAGCGGCGAGATCCAGTAGGCGATCGTCAGCAGCCAGGCCGCGTCGGCTCGCTTGTGCGCGATGGCGAGCGGCACCAACAGGACGACGAGATAGTGCGTCCAGAGGATGGGAGAGACAAGGAGCCCGAACGACAGGGCCGCCGCGAAAAAGCCGACGTCGCGATCGCTCGAAAGCCTCACGACCGCGGCCGCCACCGCGACGGCCACTACGATCGCGAGCACCTTGGCCGTGCGCTCGTTCGTCCCGAGCCGGAGTGCCGCCGCGACCACCGAGTGCGACCTGACCTGGAAGGCCGTCGCGTCAGCGGCGAGCAGGTGCCTGTATTCCGATATCCCCTTGAACCCGATCAGCGCCCAGCTGCCGCCGACCGATCCGATCGCGACCGCTGTCGCCACTCCAGCCTGTTTGAAGCGCCTCGTCGCCAGCAGCCAGATCAGGAGCGGCCACGCGAGGAGCTTCACCGCTATGACCATTCCGACGGCCGCGGCGCCGCGCCACGAGCTGCGATAGCGCCATGCAACCGCGACGCCGAGCGCCAGCAGCCCGTCCGGCTGGCCGAGGCCGAGGCTGGCGACGAAGGGGAAGGACGTCAGCGCCAGTCCGTACACGCGCCAATCACGAACGCCGACGATCCTCAAGGCGAGGACGAGAGCAGCCGTACACGCGACGCCCCACGCCACGACCGCCGGCACGAACGGCAGGAGCGAGAAGGGGACGCTCAGGAAGGCGAGCGGCGGCGGCGGGATGTAGGAGTTGCCGGGGACGAGGAGCTTCGCCGGGTTCGGAGCAGGGTAGGGCGAATGTCCGGCGAGGATGTCTCTCCCGGCCGGCCAAGCGCCTCCGTGGAAGTCGAAGCCATAGATCGAGCCCCTCACCGCCATGTAGAGGGTGAGCGCGGCTACGGCCGCGCCCACGAGCACGAGCGGCCCCGCCGAGAGGTCGAGCAGGCTCCGCTGTTCCCGCACCGGTGCGAGCCGCATCGTCGTGGCTGCCACTGAGCCGAATTCAACGCCCGCGGCCGCTTTCGACCACCGCGAGAAGGTCGAGCATCGCCTATCCGCCCGGGTGTGTTCGACCAATCGCGAGGCGCCCACCATCAATTCGATGAGCGCTGAGCCGCAGCGTGCGCCGGTCCTGCCTCGGCTCGAGGTACTCGAGGTTCCACCGCCGAGTCCTTCGCCTGCGCCTCGGATCAGCTTCGTCGTCCCGGTGTTCAACGAAGCTCGGACGGTCGGCGAGGTTCTCGAGCGCGTCGAGGCGCTCGGGATCGACGCTCAGGTCATCGCTGTCGACGACGGATCGTGGGACGGGACGTCCGAGCTCCTCGATCGATGGGTTGCGGCCGGTGTCGGCCGGCACGTCGTCCATCAGCCGAATCGAGGGAAGGGCGCGGCGATTCGCGCCGCCGTTCCACTTATCGACGGGGAAATCGTCGTCGTCCAGGACGCCGACATGGAGTACGACCCTGCGGACGTCCCGACGCTGGTCGAGCCCATCGTCCGCGGCGTGGCGGACGTCGTCTACGGGTCGCGGCTCTCCGGCGGCCGGCCGCAGCGCGCGTACCTCTTCTGGCACCTCGTCGGGAACCGGGTTCTGAGCCTGCTGACGAACGTCCTCTTCAACACGACGCTCTCGGACATGGAGACCGGCTACAAGGCGTTCCGGGCCGACGTCCTGCGCTCGCTCACTCTTACGCAGAACGACTTCGCGATCGAGCCGGAGATCACCGCCAAGGTCTGTGCCCAGAAGCTCCGGATCTACGAGGTTCCGATCGCGTACTACGGGCGGACGTACAGCGAGGGCAAGAAGATCACCTGGACGGACGGGCTCAAGGCGATCAAGGTCCTCGTCGCTGTTCGCCTTCGTGGCTGAGCCGCTCGCCCAGGCGTCGCTTGCGCCCGCTCGCGAGCGGGCGTCGCACCGCTACGCACTGGTTGGAGCCGGCCTCTGCCTGTCGGCTCTGCTGACGTGGCTCGCGATTCGGAGCGTCGACCCGCACGCGTTCCTCGTCGCGTTCCGGCAGAGCGACTGGTGGTACCTGCTTCCTTCCGGCGCGGCCCTTGCGGCCGCGGTCGTGACGCGTTGGCTGCGCTGGTGGCTGCTCTTCGCACCGGGACGGCGACCGCCACTCCGAACAGTGGGCCGTGCCTTTCTCATCGGCCATCTCCTCAACAACCTTCTTCCCGCGCGCCCAGGCGAGCTTGCCCGAGCGGTTGCTGTGAGACGGGAGGCGGGCACGCCAGTCGTCGAGGCGCTCGCGACGACGGCGGCCGAGCGCCTGTACGACGTGCTGGCTCTGGCAGTGCTGCTCCTGGCGAGCGCGCCGTTCCTCTCCGAGAGCCGCGAAGTGCGGACTGCGGCGATCGCCGCGGGCGCGGTCACCGCAGCGGCGCTCGCCGCGGCCTTCCTCTTCGGCAGGGACGGCGTCCGCCTCGAGCGGCTGCTTTCGCGAGTGCCGGGACTCTCGGCCACGACGGCGCGCCAGTGCGGGGCGAGCATCCGGCACGGCCTCGTCTCGCTGCGCGACAGGCGGCTCGCAGCCTCGGCGGCCTTGCTGACAGCGACATCGTGGCTCCTCCTGGCCCTGTCGGCGTGGGCGCTCCTTCCGGCGTTCCACCTTCGGCTCGGCTTCGGCGTCGCCGTCCTCGTCGTCGCCGCTGCCAACCTCACTCTGCTCGTGCCGGCGGCGCCCGGAGGCGTCGGCGTCTTCGAGGCCGCGACGGTCGGCGTCCTCGCCGGCTTCTCGGTCGACCGCTCGGCCGCGCTCTCGTATGCGGTCGCCCTCCATGGGTTGAACCTCTTCCCATACGTCGTCGCAGGGGCGATCGCCCTTCAGCGGCATCTGTCGGTCGTGCGCGACCGGGCCTAGCGGGTCGACTCTCCGGCCCGCAGGACCGACTCGAGCAGGACGGGCGTCAGAACGGCGACGAGCAGTATCGGAGCGACGACGACGCGGTCTGCCGAGGTCTGCAGGTGCCACGCGAACGGGTAGGACGTCGCCCAGTAGGTCACCACCAGGAGGCTGATGCTCGACAGGAAGGTCGCGGTCACGAAGGCCGCCGTCCGGCGAGCCGCTCCGAAGCGGTACGCGAGCAGCACCGCCGCGATGCCGGTCGGGAGGACGAGGAGCCATTCGAGTGGGTCGAACCCGTGGCCGAGGAGCGAGGCAAGCGACGGCGCAATTCGATGCACGTGCCGACCGAGTTCGGCAAGATCAGCGTGGTAGACGCCGTGGATGCCGTGCGCGCGGATCCAGATCGCCCACGGCACGATGCCGAGCAACGCGCTGACGACGCCGGCCGCCAGCACCTCGCACGTCGTCCTCACTGAGTTGCGCGCCG
>VAYE01000094.1 GCA_005883235.1 Actinomycetota bacterium | reverse complement strand
TACATCTACGAGTCGACCGGCGCGAAGAAGCCTGTCGACCGGCTCTGGATCTCCTCGATGACGAAGCAGGCGATCAAGGAGGGCTTCGAGCGGCTGCGGCCGGGCGACCAGCTCGCCCCGCTCGAGGCGGCTGCGCGGTCGCGCTCCGAGGCCGACTGGCTCGTCGGCATGAACGCGACCCGGGCGGCGACGATCCGCGGCCGCGCTTGGGTCGGCGGCGTCGTCTCGCTCGGACGCGTCCAGACGCCGACGCTCGCGATGATCGTGAAGCGCGAGCGCGAGATCCAGGCCTTCGTCCCGGAGCCGTACTGGCTCGTTCGTGCAGCGTTCGAGCCGCCGTACGATGGGTTGTGGTTCGAGGGCGACGAGACGCGGATCAAGGAGGCCGGGCGCGCGGACGACATCGTCGCACGGGTCTCCGGCAAGGACGGCGAGGTCGAGTCGGTCGAGCGCAAGGAGCAGTCCGAGCGCGCGCCGCTCCTCTACGACCTCACGTCGCTCCAGCGCGACGCGAACCGCCGCTTCGGCTTCTCGGCGCGGCGGACGCTGCAGGCGGCCCAGTCGCTCTACGAGGGCAAGAAGGCGATCACGTATCCGCGCACCTCGTCGCGCTTCCTCTCCGGCGATCTCGTCCCGCAGCTCAAGCCCACGGCCGAGACGCTCGTCCCGATCTCCGAGTACGCCGACGCCGCGCGCTACGTGCTCGCCCTCCAGCAACTTCCGCTCGGGCGGGTCGTCAACGACGCGCGTGTCGACGACCACCACGCGATCATCCCGACCGACGTCGAGCACGACGTGACGGAGTTCACGCCCGACGAACGGCGCGTCTTCGACCTCGTCGCCCGGCGCTTCCTCGCCGTGTTCCACCCGCGGGCGCGGTATGCGCGGACGACGATCGTCACCCTCGTCGAAGACGAGCGCTTCCGGACGCGCGGCAAGGTCACCCTCGAGGCGGGCTGGCGCAGCGTCTACGGCCACCAGTCCGACGAGGAGCGCAAGGCGCAGGAGGAGGAAGGCGAGGGCGAGGGCATCGAGCTGCCCGAGCTCCGGCAGGGCCAGAGAGTGCGTTGCGTCACCGCCGCGAGCGAGGCCAAGGAGACGAAGCCGCCGCCGCGCTACACCGAGGCGACGCTCCTCTCGGCGATGGAGACGGCCGGCAAGCTCGTCGACGACGAGGAGCTCCGAGAGGCGATGAAGGAGCGCGGCCTCGGCACTCCCGCGACGCGCGCGGAGACGATCGAGACGCTGATCCGGCGCGAGTACGTCGAGCGTGTCGGCAAGGACCTGCAGGCGACGCCGAAGGGGCTCCAGGTGATCACGATGCTCGAGGAGCACCGGCTCACCTCGCCCGAGCTGACGGGGAACTGGGAGAAGGAGCTCTCGGACATCGAGCACGGCAAGGGCGACCGGACGAAGTTCATGCGCGAGATCGAGGACTTCACGCGCGAGACGGTGGAGCAGATCGCCGCCCTCGACAAGGAGAAGCTGCGGCCCGAGCGCGTCGAGCTCGGGCCATGCCCACGCTGCGGCGAGACGATTCGCGAGAACTCGCGCGCCTACGGGTGCACGAGCTGGAAGAGCCGCGAGGAGCCCGGCTGTGGCTTCGTGATCTGGAAGCGGGTGGCCGGCCGGACACTGACGCCCGAGGTCGCGCGGCAGCTGCTCGAGGAGGGACGGACCCGCGAGGTCCTATCCGGCTTCCGTTCCAAAAACGGCAAACCTTTTCGCGCGCGTCTCGTCTTGAATGGCGAGGGCAAGATCGAGTTCGAGTTCCCGGCGCGGTCCAAGACTGTCCAGCCGACGGCCGCGGAATAATCCGTTTCGGGGCCTCGTTCGAAGATCAGGGTGTGGCCCTGGCGGTTCCGCCTGGAAAGACGAGGAAAGACGACCTACAGTCCGAAAGTTTGAAGCTCTACCGACGTCCTACCTAGAGGGAGTTGGGAACACCACTTGACGCCGAACCAGTTGCACGAGCTGCTCGACACCGACCAGGCCCGCTCGCTCGTCGAGGGAGCGGAGGAGCGCGGCTTCATCGAGACGGCCGCCTTCGAGGCCTTCACGCTCGAGCATGACCTGACCGAGGTCGAGATCGAGGAGATCACGCGCGAGTTCGAGCGCATCGGGCTCGAGGTCGGCCAGCCGGCTGTCGAGACCGAGAAGGAGAAGCCCGAGGCCGCTCCGGTCGAGACCGCCGAGCTCTCCGGCTCCGCGGACTCGCTCCAGCTCTTCCTCGCCGATGTGGGGCGCCACAAGCTCCTGAACGCAGCGGAGGAGGTCACGCTCGCGAAGGCGATCGAGCGCGGCGACCCGGTCGCGAAGCGGCGCATGATCGAGTCCAACCTGCGGCTCGTCGTCTCGATCGCCAAGGGCTATCGGGGCCTCGGCGTGCCGTTCCTCGACCTCATCCAGGAGGGGACGCTGGGCCTGAACCGCGCGGTCGAGAAGTTCGACTGGCGGCGGGGCTACAAGTTCTCGACGTACGCGACCTGGTGGATCCGCCAGTCGGTGCAGCGCGCCGTTGCGAATCACGCGCGCACGATCCGCGTGCCCGTCCACGTCGTCGAGCGCCAGCAGAAGCTGTCGCGGGCGGCGCGGCGGCTCGAGGTCGAGCTCGGGCGCGAGGCGACGAAGGCCGAGCTCGCCGAGGCCACCGGCCTGCCGATCCAGCACGTCGACGAGGCGCTCGGCGCCGCTCAGGCGTCGGTCTCGCTCAACCAGACCGTAGGCGCCGACGACGAGGGCGAGCTGGGCGACCTCTTTGCCGACCGCGAGGCCGCCGATCCGTTCGACGAGGCCGAGGAGTCACTCCGCCGGCAGGGCGTTCGGCGCGCGCTCGACGCGCTCCCGGAGCGCGAGCGGCGGATCCTCGAGCTCCGCTTCGGGTTCGAGGGCGAGCCCTGGACGCTCGAGGCGATCGGCCACGAGCTCGACCTGACGCGCGAGCGCGTCCGCCAGCTCGAAGGACAGGCGCTTGCCCGCCTCGGCGCACTGCGCGATCTGATCTCGGTCGCCGCGTAGACCAGTGGTCTAGCCCGGAGCCCCCGCGAGGGGCATACTTCCGCCTGACCCGCCAAGGGGGGCGGGCAGGAAGGAGTTCGTCTATGAGGGGCATTGTGAGTCGGCTCGTCCTCCCATTCGTCGCAGTGGCCGCGCTCGCGGCTGTCGGCACCGCGGGAGGCGCGTCGAAGGCGTTACCGACATTCATCTTCGCGGGGGCGGCGGATCCGACGTATCTGGACCCGGCGCTCGTCTCGGACGGCGAGTCGTTCCGCATCACCGAGCAGGTCTTCGAGAGCCTCGTCTCGCTGAAGCCCGGGACGACGCTCATCCAGCCGGGGCTCGCCACCAAGTGGGGCTCGAAGAACGGCAAGGACTGGACGTTCCAGCTCCGGCACGGCGTCGTGTTCCACGACAACACGCCGTTCAACGCTCAAGCCGTCTGTTACAACTTCAACCGCCAGTACAACTTCACCGGAGCGTTCCAAGACGCGTCGGCGACCTACTACTGGCAGACCGTCTTCCTCGGCTTCCACCACAACGGGGACCCGAGCCTCTCGCCGAGCCTCTACAAGGGGTGCACGGCGAAAGGCAAGTACACCGCGGTCATCCACCTGACCACGAAGTCGTCGTCGTTCCTGCCGGGGCTCGTGATCTCGTCGTTCGGGATCCAGAGCCCGACCGCGCTGAAGAAGTATGGCGCGAATCAGGGTGAGCTCCGGAACGGCACGTTCTACCCGACGGGCACGTACGCGTTCAGCCATCCCACCGGGACCGGGCCGTTCAAGTTCAAGTCGTGGACGGTCGGCGAGAAGGTCGAGCTCGTCCGGAACTCGAAGTACTGGGGCAAGAAGCCCCGCCTCAGCCGCGTGATCGTCCGCCCGATCTCGAACAACACGGCGCGGGTGCAGGCGCTTCAGACCGGCGAGGTCAACGGCGCCGACCTGATCCAGCCGCAGGACATCCCGACGATCAAGAAGGACAAGAACCTGTATCTCAAGAACAGGCCGTCCTTCAACGTCGCGTACGTGACGATCAACCAGTCGCACGCGCCGTTCAACAAGCTGGCGGTGCGGCAGGCGATCGCCTACGGGCTCGACCGCAAGTCGGTGGTGAACTCGTTCTACGCCGGTCGTGGACAGGTGGCGCAGGAGTTCATGCCGCCGCAGCTCTTCGGCTGGACGAACAAGGTGCCGAAGTACCCGTACAACCCGGCCAAGGCGAAGGCGCTCCTGAGGAAGGCGGGCCTGACTCTGCCGGTGCCGATCGAGTTCTGGTACCCCACGAACGTGTCGCGTCCGTACATGCCGAACCCGAAGCTCAACTTCGAGGCGTTCTCAGCCAGCCTCGAGAACTCCGGTTTCAAGGTGACGGCGAAGAGCGCGCCGTGGCGGCCGGACTACGTCAAGAACGTGAACCAGGGCACGGCCGGTGACATCAACCTCATCGGCTGGACCGGCGACTTCGGCGACCCGGACAACTTCCTCGGAACGTTCTTCAAGGCGCCCCATCCGCAATGGGGGTTCAACAACAAGGCCATCTTCAAGCTCCTCCAGAGGGCCGCGGCGGAGACGAACTACAAGAAGCGGATCAAGCTCTACCAGCAGGCGAACATCCTGATCATGAAGTTCCTGCCTGGAGTTCCGTACGCTCATTCGACGCCGGCGCTCGCCTTCCAGAAGAAGGTGAAGGGGTACACCCCGAGCCCGGTCGGAACAGATCCGTTCGACCCGGTCTACTTCGGAGGCCAGTAGCGAAAAGCGAGCTGAGCAGCCGGCGGTAACGAGAACGTGCTTCGGTATCTCGTCCGTCGGCTGCTCCTGCTCGTCCCGATCCTCTTCGGCGTCTCGCTCCTGATCTTCTTCTGGATCAGAGCGCTGCCCGGCGGCCCCGCCGAGTCGCTCCTAGGCGAGCGCGCGACGCCGACGCTCGTCCAGGCCTACCGCAGGCGCTACGGCCTCGACAAGCCCATCTACCAGCAGTACTGGGTCTACCTCAAGACGACGGTCCAGGGCGACCTCGGCGTGAGCGTCGCCTCGCGGCGGCGCGTCACGGCGGAGATCAAGCAGCGTTTCCCGGCCACGGTCGAGCTCGCGCTCGCGGCGATGCTGTTCGCGGTTCTCGCCGGCGTGCCGCTCGGCTTCATCGCCGCCAAGCGGCACGGCGGGCTCTTCGACCACATAAGCCTCGTCGCGTCGCTGATCGGGATCTCGATCCCGATCTTCTTCCTCGCCATCATCCTCAAGTACATCTTCGCCGTCCGGCTCGCCTGGCTCCCGAGCGTCGGCCGGATCTCGGTGCTCATCGACATGAAGCACCCGACGAACTTCTACATCCTGGACGCGATCATCGAACGCAACTGGCACGCGCTCGGGGACGTTCTGAAGCACCTCATCCTCCCGGCGATCGCCCTCGGATCGATCCCGCTCGCCGTCGTCGCCCGGATCACGCGCGCGGCGGTGCTCGACGTCCAGAACGAGGACTACGTGCGAACGGCGCGCTCGAAAGGACTGCCGCCGATGACGGTCGATCGCCGGCACGTGCTTCGGAACGCGCTGCTCCCGGTCACGACGATCATCGGCCTCCAGACGGGTCTTCTGCTCTCGGGAGCGGTGCTGACCGAGACCGTCTTCGCGTACCCGGGAATGGGGTCGTGGCTGCGGGACGCGATCTTCAACCGGGACTACCCGGTCCTCCAAGGGGGGATCCTCTTCCTCGCCCTCGTCTTCGTCATGGTGAACCTGATCGTCGACATCTCGTACGCGATCATCAACCCGAGGATTCGGTACTCATGACCACCCCACGAAACACAGAACATTTCGTGGGGGCCCCGGTATGAGCGTTGCCGAGCTCGAGGCCCACGAGGTCGCGCTCGAGTCGGCGACGGGCGGGCTCTGGCGCGACGCGTTCCGCCGGCTCGTGCGGAACCCCGCGGCGATCCTCGGCGCGCTGCTCGTCGCGATGTTCATCGTCGCGGCCGCCTTCGCGCCGCTCCTCGCGCCGTACGCCCCGAAGGACCAGAACCTGCTGCTGATCGCCCGCGGCTGCTGCCCCGGCCCCTCGCACCACCACTGGCTCGGCGTCGACCAGCTGGGCCGCGACGTGTACAGCCGGATCCTCTACGGCGCGCGCTTCTCGCTCATCATCGGCATCGTCTCGGTCTCGATCGGGCTCTCGGTCGGACTCGTCCTCGGATCGCTCGCGGGCTACCTCGGCGGGTTCGTCGACTCGGTGATCATGCGCTGCATGGACGTGATGCTGGCGATCCCGGGCCTGCTCTTCGCGATCGGGATCGTCGCCATGCTCGGCCCCGGCCTCTACCAGATCATGGTCGCGATCGGGGTCGTGAACGTCCCGATCTTCGCGCGCCTCCTGCGTGGGTCCGTGCTCGCGCAACGTGAGAACGACTTCGTCCTCGCGGCGCGCGCCGTCGGCGTGCGCCGGCCGGCGATCCTCTTCTCGCACATCCTCCCGAACGCGATCTCGCCGGTGATCGTCCAGGGCACGCTGGCGATGGCAACCGCGATCATCGACGTCGCCGGGCTCGGCTTCCT
>VAYE01000093.1 GCA_005883235.1 Actinomycetota bacterium | reverse complement strand
AGGGCGACGTCTACTTCCGCATCACGCGCTATCCGGAGTACGGCAGGCTCTCGGGCCAGCGTCCCGACCAGCTCCTCGACGAGGAAGAGGAGCCGAATCCGCTCAAGGAGGACCCGCGCGACTTCGCGCTCTGGAAGGCGAACAAGCCGGACGAGGACACGTGGTGGGACTCGCCGTGGGGTCGCGGCAGGCCGGGCTGGCACATCGAGTGCTCGGTGATGGCGGAGGAGCTGCTCGGGCCGGTGTTCGAGATCCACGGCGGCGGGCTCGACCTCGTCTTCCCGCACCACGAGAACGAGCTGGCTCAGTCACGCGCCCTCGGACACGACTTCGCGCGCATCTGGACGCACAACGGGATGCTCCGCTTCACCGGCTCGAAGATGGCGAAGTCCGAGGGGAACGTCGTCACGATCCGCGAAGCCCTCGACCGCTGGGGCCGCGAGACCCTGCTCCTCTTCTTCATGACCGGCCACTGGTCGAAGCCGATCGACTTCTCGGAGGAGACGATGGAGCAGGCGACGGCCCAGCTCGAGACCTTCCGGAACTACTTCGTCGGTCTCGAGTACGAGCCGGAGGAAATCGAGTCGGACCGCTTGGTTGAGGTTCTCGAGGACGACTTCAATACGCCCGGCGCCCTCGCTCTCTTCCACGACTGGCGAACGCGCGGACGCTCGGCCAGCCTCCGCTGGGGACTCGATCTCTTCGGGCTCGGCTCCCTGGCCAAGCCTCGCGAGGCGCCATTCGAGTTGGTACGTCTCGCGGAGCAGCGCTGGAAGGCGCGGCGGGAGGGGGACTTCGCCACCGCCGACGAGGTTCGGCGCCAGGTCGAAGAGCAAGGCTGGGAGATTCGCGACCGGGCCGACGGCTTCGACCTCGTCCCGAAGTGACGCGAGAGCAGGTCTACGGCCGCCGCGCCGTGCGCGAGGCGCTGCGCGGCCGCCGCGAGGTGCTCGAGCTGTGGGTCACGGAACGGGCGCTCAAGGCCGAGCCATGGCTCCGCGAGCCAGGTCCCGGTGTCAGACACCAGGCCAAGGCCGAACGGGACCTGACGGAAGCGGCGGGAACCCGCGACCACCAGGGCGTGCTGGCCTACTGCGAGCCGTATCGCTACGCCGACGCGTACGAGCTCGCCGCCGCGGAGCGCCCGCTCCTCGCCTGCCTCGACCAGGTCACCGACCCGCGCAACCTCGGCGCGGTCTGCAGGGCCGCCGAAGGAGCCGGCGCGACCGGTGTCGTGCTCCCGGCTCATGGTGCGGCTCGCGTGACGCCGGCTGTGTGCCGCGCCTCGGCGGGTGCGGTCGAGCATCTCCCCGTCGCCGTCGTCACGAACCTCGCGCGCTACCTCGCCGAGGCGAAGCGCCCCGAGCTCTGGATCTACGCCGCGGCCGCGGACGCTCCCAAGGAGATGTGGGACGCAGACCTCTCGGGCGGCCTCGCGTTCGTCTTCGGCGCGGAGGGGAGAGGCCTCCGGCCGCTCGTCCGCCGGACCTGCGACGACGCCGTCCGGATTCCGCTCGCCGGCCTCACCGAGTCGCTCAACGTGAGCGTCGCAGCCGCCTTGCTCCTCTACGAGGCGAGACGTCAGCGCAGCCGTGGCTGAGCCGACCCTCTACCTCTTCGACGGGTACAACCTGCTGCACGCGGGCGGCTTCGTGGACGTGCGCGAGCTTCGCGATGCGCTCGCAAGCTTCGTCGCAGTCAAGGGAGCGCGGGGGATCGTGGTCTTCGACGGCGGGGGAGACGACGAGACGCGGGGCCCGCTCGACGTGCGCTATGCGGAGCACGCAGACACGCTCCTCGAACGGCTCGCAGCCGAGAACCGAGCCACCGAAGAGGTGTGCCTCGTCTCCTCCGACCTGACGATCCGTGGCACGTCCGGTGCGGACGTGGCCAAGATCAGCTCACAGACCTTCCTCGGCGACCTCGAGCCCGCGACGTACCGGGACGAGCGTATGTCTCAGCTTCGCCACCGGCTGGATGCCGAGACGCGTGCCGAGCTCGAGCGCCGGCGCCGAGAGACCTGACCCGAACGTCTGTTCGTATCAGGCTGGGTCCCCTGCAAAAAACTTGTAACGGGCAGCAGCTTCTGCTAACTTCGCCTCAACTTCAGGGTGAGACTTGACCGCCTAACTCCAGGTAGGCGGGTCCAGGATCGTCCGAGACAAGGGGGGAACCGCCATGCCCGCCCGCCCGGCCACGGTCGCGCAATCCGCCCAGAAAGCTCAACGCGAGCTTGAGGATCTGCAGCTCGTCATCCGGTCGCGAAACGGAGATCCCGGCGCGCTCGATGTCCTCATCCGGCGCTACACCGGGTTCGTCCGGCTCAAGGCGAGCTCGTACTTCCTCGCCGGAGGCGACGCCGAGGACCTCGTCCAGGAGGGCCTGATCGGCCTCTACAAGGCGGTCCGCGACTTCCGCGCCGACAAGGAGACCTCGTTCCGCAGCTTCGCCGAGCTCTGCGTCACGCGGCAGATCATCACGGCGATCAAGACCGCGACCCGCTTCAAGCACGCCCCGCTCAACACGTACGTGTCGTTCAGCCACACGCCCGCCGGCCAAGAGACGGACGGCGAGTGCACGCTTGGCGATGCTCTCCCCGGCCCGAGCGTCAACGATCCCTCCGTCTGCGTCATCTCGACCGAGGAACTGCAGAGCCTCGTCTTCACGCTCGGGACAGGCCTCTCACGGCTCGAGTCCGACGCACTCCGTCTGTATCTCGAAGGCTCGTCCTACGAGGAGATGGCCGTCGAGCTCAGCTGTGACACGAAGACGATCGACAACGCGCTGCAGCGCGTCAAGCGCAAGGTGCTGAACCACCAGCGCTCGCGGCAAGTGCTTCAATGACCGCCGCCGCGCCGGAGTAGCTCAGCTGGTAGAGCAACGCACTTGTAATGCGTAGGTCGTGGGTTCGAGTCCCTCCTCCGGCTCCTCACGAGAACGAACGAGCGCCCCGGCCGGAGCCGGGGCGCTCGCGTTCGAGGAGACTGCGCCGAGCCTAGGTCTGCAGCACTGGAGCGGCGTCCGGAGCCTTCTCCGCCTCCGGCCGTGGCTCGTGCTCGAGGCGGGGCAGCCACTCGAGCCACCGCGGCAGGTACCAGTTCCAGTCGCCGAGGAGCTTCATCGTGGCGGGAAGCAGCACCGCGCGGACGATCGTCGCGTCGATCAGGACGGCGGCGGCCAATCCGATCCCCATCTCCTTCATGTCGATGATCGGGAGCGTCGCGAAGATCGCGAACGCGCCGACCATGACGACCGCCGCGCTCGTGACCACGCCGGCCGTGGTCTTGATCCCGTGCACGACGGCGTCCTCCGTCTTCATCCCGCGGTCGTAGGACTCCCGCACCCGGCTCAGGATGAACACGTGGTAGTCCATCGAGAGCCCGAAGAGGATCACGAACATGAAGATCGGCAGCCACGCCGCGATGCCGCCGTTCGACTTGAAGTTCAGCAGGCTCTCGCCCCAGCCGTACTGGAACACCGCCACGAGCACGCCGTAGGCGGCGCCGACCGAGAGCAGGTTCAGCACGATCGCCTTCAGCGCGATCACGACCGAGCGGAAGGAGACGAGCAGGAGCAGGAACGCGAAGCCGAGCACGAAGCCGAACACGATCGGCGCCGAGTGCTTCATCGCCTGGTTGAAGTCGTGCGATGCGGCCGTGCCGCCGCTGACCGCGTAGACGGCGCCCGGCACCTTGCCGATCGTCGCGGGCAGGTAGTCGTTCCTGAGGGTCGCGAGCGCGGCGTTCGAGGTGGCGTCGACGCCGTTCCCGTCGAGCGGGATCGCGACCCGCGCAACGGTGTGCGACGCGTTCACGTCGACCTCGATCGGGCCGTGCATCTGGCCGCTCTGGAGCGCCTTCACGCGCAGGGCGTCGATCGCGTTCTCGACCTGGCTCGAGTCGGTGTTCGCCTTGATCGCGACGAGCGCCGGCACCGCACCGCCCGGGAACGAGTCCTGGATCCGGTTCAGCGTCTCCACGGTCGGGGTCGAACGCGGCAGGGAGTTCAGGCCCGACTGCGCCGTGTGGACGTGCAGCACCGGGACCGCCATCGCGACGAGCGCGGCGCCCGCGACGAGGGCCGAGATGACGGGGTGCCGAAGCGCGGGCGTCAAGATCGCCGACCAGAACCGGTTCTCGCCGCTTCGCCTGCGAAGCCGCCCGAGGAACGGGATCCGACCCTTCTCGACGCGGTCGCCGAGCTTCGCGAGCAGCGCCGGGAGAACGGTCAGCGAGCCGAGCATGGCCGCGGCGACGACGGCCATCGTGGCGATGCCGAAGCCCATGAAGGTCTTGTCGCCGGTGAAGAGCATCCCGGCCATGGCGATCATCACGGTGACGCCGGAGATGAGCACGGAACGGCCTGACGTTGCCGCCGCGGCCTCGAGCGCCGCGCGGTGGCCGCGGCCGGCCGCCCGCTCCTCGCGCTCGCGCTTCAAATAGAAGAGCGAGTAGTCGACGCCGACGGCGAGCCCGACGAGCAGGATCACCGCGCTGACGTTCTGGTCCATCGGGATCAGGTGGCTCGGCAGCGCGACGAGCCCCATCGTGGCCGCCACCGCCGAGAGGGCCAGCAGGAGCGGCACGCCGGCCGCCACGAGGGCGCCGAAGACGATCACGAGGATGAGCAGCGTCAGCGGCACCGACCGCTCACCCGCCAGCGCGAGCTGCTTGTTGAACATCTTGTCGAGCGCCTTGCCGGAGCTGATCGAGCCGGCCTCGCCGACGTAGAAGCCCGCGTGGGCCTTCGCCACCTTGTCGGTGGTCGCCGTGAGCGCGTCGATGTGCTTCCGGGCGTACTTGTCCGTGCCCTTCATGTCCCACTCGACGAGCGCCGTCCGTCCGTCCTTCGAGACCTGGTCGGCGTGCGCCGGATCGAGCGGCGAGCGGAGATTCTTGATCGTCGTGTACGGCTTCACGGCCGCAACGACGTCCGTCACCGTCGAGGCGAAGGCCGCGTCTCGAATGGTCAGCGCTTTGCTCTGGACGAGCACGATCTCGGTCTGCGGGTCGAACTGGAAGCCCGCGTCCTTGAGGATGCGGTCGGCCTTGTGCGCCTGGCCGACGTTCGAGTCCTGCTGGTCGATGTGCTTCGTCCCGACGACGTTGCCGATCACGAGTGCGGCGACGACGAACGCGAGCCAGCCGAAGACCGCCGTCTTCCAGTGGTTCGCGCTCCAGCGGCCCATCCGGGCCGCGAGGTTGTTCGAGTGCTTCAAGGGGGACATCTCGGCTTTCTCCTTCGAGTGGGGTTCGTCTGCAGGCTCGCAGCGGCCGCGCGCGGCGCCAATGCGGTTAGCCAGCGTCCGCGGTGCGGTTGTCCGTACCTACGAGGCACCCCTTGCGGTGCCGACATCAGGACGTGCAGGCTTCGCCTGCGCGTCCGTCTGGAACGACCGGTCGACCCGCCAGCGGTTCGCGAACCCGCCTAGTGCCGTAGGTAGGCGAGCACCGCGAGCACGCGCCGGTGGTCCTCGGCGGTCGCCGGCAGGCCGAGCTTCCCGAAGATGCTCGTGACGTGCTTCTCGACTGCGCGCGGCGTGATGAAGAGCCGCTCGCCGACC
Source organism: Actinomycetota bacterium (assembly GCA_005883235.1). Next base: position 977 of record VAYE01000093.1, on the reverse strand, counting down.
GCCTGGTTCGAGCGCCCCTCGGCCATCAGCTCGAGCACCTCGGTCTCGCGGGGAGTCAGCGCGGCGACGGGGTCGTCCCGGCGGCGGCGCCCGACGAGCTGGCTCACCACCGTGGGGTCGAGGGCCGAGCCTCCCTCGGCCACGCGCTTCACGGCCGCACAGAACTCCTCGACGTCCGAGACGCGGTCCTTGAGCAGGTAGCCGACGCCTTCCGCGCTGTCTGCGAGGAGCTCCATCGCGTACGCCGGCTCCGCGTACTGCGACAGCACGAGGACGCCGATTCCCGGGTGCCGCTCCCGGATCTGCTGCGCCGCCTTGAGGCCTTCGTCCGTGTGGGTCGGCGGCATCCGGATGTCCACGATCGCCACGTCCGGCGCGTACGAGCGCACCTTGAGCATCAGCTCGTCGGCGTTCGAGGCCTGGCCGACGACCTCGAAGCCGGCGTCGGCGAGGATGCGGGCGACGCCTTCCCGGAGGAGGACGGAATCTTCGGCGAGGACTACGCGCACGGGATCTCAGCGCGGATTCTGGTCCCTTCACCCGGACGGCTGACGATCCCGAGACGCCCCTCGAGGGCCTCGACGCGGTCGGCGAGGCCGCGCAGGCCCGAGCCGCGCTTCGGATCCGCGCCGCCGACGCCGTCGTCCTCGACCTCGACGACGGCGTAGCCGTTCGACTGCGAGATGCGGACGGCGACCGAGCTCGCCTCGGCGTACTTGGCCACGTTCGCGAGCGACTCCGAGACGACGTAGAACGCGGCCGCTTCGACCGGAGCCGGAAGCCGGACCTCGAGCGACGTCGCGACGTCGACCGGGACGCGCGCTCGGCGGACGAGCGACTGGAGCGCCGGCTCGAGGCCGAGGTCGGTGAGGATCGCTGGGTGGATGCCGCGGGCGAGCTCCCTGAGCTCTTCGAGCGCCTGACCGAGCTCGCCCGTCGCCGCGTCGAGCAGCTCCGCCGCTCCGTCCGGGTCTGAG
>VAYE01000306.1 GCA_005883235.1 Actinomycetota bacterium | reverse complement strand
CCGCAAGCTCCTGACCGTCACCGACGCGGCGCTCGCGCCGCTCCCGCTCGGGCGGCTGCTCGACGAGCTGCTCGTCCGGATCCGCGACGCCCTCGACGCGGACACGGCGGCGTTCCTCCTGCTGGACGACGCCGGCGAGGAGCTCGTCGCGCGGGCGGCGAAGGGGCTGGAGGAGGAGGTCGAGCGCGGCGTCCGCATCCCCGTCGGCGGCGGCTTCGCGGGGCGGGTCGCCGCGGAGGCGGCACCGGTCGTGATCGAGGACGTCGACCACGCCGACGTGCTGAACCCCATCCTGCGCGAGAAGGGCGTCAAGTCGCTCCTCGGGGTGCCGGTGCTCGCCCGCGGGCGGGTGCTCGGCGTCGTCCACGTGGGAACGCTGACCCTGAGGCGGTTCACGCCGGACGACGTCGAGCTCATGCAGCGGGCGGCGGAGCGCGGCGCGCTCGGGGTCGAGCGCGCCCTGCTCTACGAGGAGCTCCGGCGGCTCGACGCGGTCCGCCACCGCTTCGTCTCGATCGCCTCCCACGAGCTACGGACACCCGCCGCCGCGGTCTACGGCGCCGCCGTGACCCTCCACGGCCGGCGCGACGAGCTGAGCCCCGAGCAGGTGGAGATGCTCCAGGAGACGATCTACGAGCAGAGCGGCCGCCTCGCGAAGCTCATCGAGCAGCTGCTCGACCTCTCCCGGCTCCAGGCCCACGCCGTCGAGATCAATCCGGAACGCGTCAGGATCGCCGACCGGCTGCACGGCATCCTCGAGCTCTATGCCGACGACGACCTGACGCTCGACGTCGACGAGGAGCTGGAAGCGGTGCTCGACCCGGTCGTGCTCGACCGCGTGGTCTCGAACCTCGTCATCAACGCGCTTCGCCACGGCGCGCCGCCCGTCGTCGTCTGCGCCCGGCAGACCGACCGCCACCTGAGGATCTCGGTCGACGACGACGGGCCGGGCATACCGGACGACCTACGCGCCCAGCTCTTCGAGCAGTTCACCCGTGGAGCCCCGACCGGGGGGAGCGGGCTGGGTCTCGCGATCGCGCGCTCCTATGCCGTGGCGCACGGAGGCGACCTCCTCTACCACCCGCGCGCGCCCGCGGGGGCGCGCTTCGAGCTCGCACGTCTCGATCGGCCCGCTCACGATCGCCCCGCGCGGTCAGGACGCCTCGGTCGAGGTCGACGCCTCGGCGCACGTCGACCTCCACGACCTCCTCGTCACGGCGCAGGGGACGCGGCGCATGGCGTCGGTGCTCGTCCCGGACTCCCACGACGTCGCCATCCGCCGGAGCGTCTTCACGCACTGCGGCGACCGCTCGGTCGCCTGGTCGAACTGCCTGCTCCTCTCGCGCTGGTCGCACGACGTCACCGTCGAGGACGACTGGTTCCACGACTGCCTCGGGTGCGACTTCGTCCACGGCCGCTTCGGCTCCGGCTCACGATTCGCCGGAACCGCTTCGAGCGCGCGCTGCCGTGCCGGATCGGCCGCCGCCGCTGCGGGCATCAGGACCTGATCGAGCTCTTCGCCGGAGAAGGCCTGCGCGTCGAGGCGAACCGGTTCGGCGTCTACGAGAGCGGCGGCGCCCAGCTCTATCTGACCGGCCACACCGACCACGTCGCGATCCTGAACAACGTCTTCGTGGGCACCGATCCGCGTGTCCCGGGCTACCGCGCCCACATCGGGATCGTGGTCGGCAGCCGCGGCCCGCGGCGCCTCGGCCTGCCGCGGGACGTGAGGATCGTGAACAACACCATCCTGACCGGCACGCGCCGCTCCGACGGCTACCGCGGCGCGCTGCGCATGAGCTCTAGGTACCACACGCTGCCGCGGCGTGAGCGGCCGCTGCTCGCGAACAACGTGATCGGCGTCCTCGAGCGTCCGTGGCCGGTCTGCCGCGTCGTCCGGGCCTCGGTCTCGAACGTCGTCGTCAAGGGGACGACATGCTCGGCCTCAGACGCGAGCGGCCCCGTCGACCTCGACCCGCGCGGCCGGCCGACGGCCGACTCGACGCTCCTGATCGACGTGGGGAGCCGCCGCTACGCGCCGCCGACCGACATCACCGGCCGCCGCCGCGGGCCGGACCCGGACGTCGGCGCCTACGAGTACGCCGGCCGGTAGAGGGGCCGGGACGAGCCCCGGCCCCTCGCAGATGTCTCAGCGCGAGACCGCGCAGCCGTCCTGGCCGGCGTCGAAGGCCTCGTTCGACCACGTCGGCTGCACCGCGTACTGGTGCCCCGCGAGCGCGATGTTCTGGGTGTGGTACCAGGCGCACTTGTCGGCGTTCTCGCTCGTCTGGTCGTCGTTCCAGCCGTCCTGGACGGAGAAGAAGTTGTCCGGGTCGGTGACGGCCTCGGAGTACTCGTGGCCGACGACGATCGAGTAGCCGTCGAAGACGCCGTTCCCGAACGAGTTCGACGTCGCGTTGACGCTGTTCGCGCCGCAGCTCCCGATGATCCAGTCCTTGTTTAGGTACGGGATGAAGGAGTACTGGATCCGGTACGGGTTGCCGAGCCCGTCGATCGAGGTCGTCTGCGTGTGGTAGCCGCAGTAGACGGGCTGGCCGGTGCCGATCGTCCGCGGCGGCGTCATGACGATGTACGTCGCGTCCGGGTCGTAGTCGAAGTGGGCGGACGCGCGCATGGCCTCCATCGCGATCGGGTCGTCGACGAGGTTCTGCGCGAGGCCCAGCGTGACGATGTCGTCGGGAACCGGGGTCGGATCGGTCCACGTGCCCTTCAGCTGGTGCTTCGGGTTCGTGACGAACTGCGCGCCGGGGATGCCCGCGCAGCTCGTCGTCCCGGCCGGGACGTTGCGGCAGTACTGCGTCTGCACGCCGGCCCATGGGCTGCCGCCGACGTTCGCGAAGAAGGAGTTCAGGTAGCTCTGGAGCGTCTTGCTCGAGAAGGTCCTGCCGTTCACGTCGGTGACGGAGAAGCCCGTCGCCCACTCCGGGCCCCAGTAGATCAGGTAGACGGCGGGCTTGATCTCGACGCCGATCGCGCCGGGCCCGGCGCTTCCGCCGTGGTAGATGATGTCGTTGGTGAGTGCGTCGGGCGACGGCGGAGTCGTCGAGCCCCAGAAGAAGTGCTTCGGGTTCGTGAGCCCCGAGTCGGCGGGC
>VAYE01000305.1 GCA_005883235.1 Actinomycetota bacterium | reverse complement strand
GAGCGGATCGGCGCCGGCGACCGCTTCATCGCGGGGCGCGTCTTCGGGCTCGGGATCCCGGTGGTGGTCGCCCTCAACAAGGTCGATCGTCTGAAGCCGGGCCACATCGCCACTCAGATGCAGGCGGCCGCGCGGCTGGGCGAGTTCCACGCGCTCCATCCGGTGAGCGCGAAGACGGGCGACGGCGTGGGGGCGCTGCGCGAGGAGCTCGTCTCGCTCCTGCCCGAGGGGCCGCTGTACTTCCCGGACGGCGAGCGCACCGACCTGCCGCTCGAGCTCCAGGTCGCCGAGCTCGTGCGCGAGAAGGCGCTGCAGCTCACGCGCGAGGAGGTGCCGCACGCGGTGAGCGTGGAGGTCGAGGAGCTCACGGACGAGGTCGTGCGCGCGAACCTCTTCGTCGAGACCGAGTCGCAGAAGCAGATCCTCGTCGGCCGCGGGGGATCGATGATCAAGGAGATCGGAGTCCGGGCGCGACCGGAGATCGAGCCGCTGCTCGGCCGGCACGTCTTCCTCGAGCTGCACGTGAAGGTGCGTCCGCGGTGGCGCCGCGACGAGGCGATGCTCGAGCGGCTCGGGATCTAACGAGGCGCGTCCGGCGACTCGGCGGGCGCGGCTTTCGTTCCGGAACCGTCACACACGCGTGCAGTTTTCCTCAGTAGGCTCGCAGCGGGGAGGAGGAGGGCGGCGCCTTATCTAGCGGACCCGGAGCGGTTGCTCCCGCCGCTCAGCACGATTCCGGCGAGCGTGCCAGCCATGAGCAGCTGGAGCCACGTCGGGAGCCCGCCCTCGCGGTGCCAGCCGTGGAAGCGGTGGCTCGGAAAGAGCTTGCGGCCGCCCGGGCGCGGGAGCGGGATGACGTGCTCGAGGTCCGGCGCGGACGCGGCGGCGGCGCCGATCGTCGCGGGATCGAGCACCCCGCGCCTGAGCGCGACCAGGAGCAGGACGGCAGCGCCGCTTCGCACCTCGAAGCGTCGTGAGGGAATGTCCCGGTGCGGCACCCGGTCGCCGGCCATGTGCGCGAGCAGCCCGAGCCCGACCGCCGCGCGCCTCGAGCCCGCTGCGGCACCGACGGCCGCTCCGCTCGCGACGTGGAGGCTGACGATCATCGCGGCCTGTAGTACCGCGCCACCCAGCGCGAGAGGCCGTCGAGGCCGGGGAAGAGGACGCGCTCCGAGATGTTCGCCTGGTCGAGCTTGTCGCGGATCTCCCACTTGAGCTCCGCGGGGACGACCACGCGCCGGGCGAGCTCGGGGTGCTGGCCGAGCCACTCGTCGGGCGAGAGCGACGGGCTCGAGCCGAGCGAGAAGAGCGCGTACTGGTTCACGATCCGCTCGTCGAACGACGGCGGCTCGACGAAGACGACGAAATCCTCGTCGCGGAGGGCGTCGAAGCCGTCGAGGTCCTTCGCGGCGCGGTCGAGCATCTCGGTCGTGAAGAGGTTCGCGCCCTCGTCCTCCAGGCACCGGCGCAAAGCAGGCGTGTGGGCAGTCCGTGGTGCTGGCCGAGGGCGAGCCAGTTCCACAGGGAGTCGACCGGCACGTCCCCTCTCGCGGCGTACTTGCGGAAGTTCCGCAGCAGATGGCGCTCGAGCTCGTGCGGATCGCCGCCGAGCCGGACGAGGCTCGTCGTCAGGTCGCTGTCCGCCCGCGACATGCCGCGGAAGGCGAAGTCGGAGCGAAAGCGGGCGAGCGGCTCGTGCCACGAGCCTTCGTACAGCTGCTCCTGGAGCTCGATCCAGCTCGAGACGCGTATCTCTTCCACTACCGCCGCCTCAGCATGTAGAGGTCCTGATGGGGGTTGCCCCTCGCCCCCTCGGGGACGAACTCGACCACTGCGAGCCGTCCTGCGAGGCTTTCCTTCACGTACTCCGGTGGATGGAACGCGGAGCAGAGGTTCGAGCCGGCTCCTTCGGCCCAGCGGACGACCACGCGTCCGGCGTCGAACGCGTCGCGCTCCTGCGAGTCCAGGCGCTCGCGGTAGCGCTCGCCGTGTGTCGTCAGGAGGAGGAGTCCGCCGGGTCGGAGGAGCCGCTCGAGCTCGCTGATCCAGGTCAGCTGGAGGTCCTCCGGCAGGTGCGTGAAGACCGAGAGGGCGTACACGAGGTCGAACGACTCGTTCGCGTACGGAAGCGGCGGCGCGAGCCCGTTGGACTCGAAGCGGGCGAAGGGCAGATTCGCGCGGCACCACGCGACGGCGCGCTCGTTCGCGTCGGTGCCGTGGATGCTCGTTGCGCCGAGACCGGCCCAGCGACGGATCACGCGGCCGCAGCCGCAGCCGAAGTCGAGCAGCGCGCCAACCTCCTCGACCCGCCGGCCGTGCCGCGCAAGCGACTCCGCGATGCTCTCGGCGGCGAGGCGGCCACTCTCGAGGAACCACCCGACGTCTGCCGTTCCCGCGACCCGCACGATCAACCTCGGGGGCGGTACCGGGAGCCCGTCGTCGGCGGGCGGGGCGGGCCGCCGGGTCGCTCGCAACGCACCGAGTGCCTCGTAGGAGCGGTAGGCGGCCCGAAGCAGGCCGAGGCGGCCGAGCAGGTTCAGCGCCCGAGTCTTCACGCGCGCGAACGCTAGAGGACGCGCGGGGCCTAGACTTGGATCGGTGGCGAAAGCACCGGTCCTCCCCCGCGGTTTCGAGCTCCCGCTCGAGCCTCGCCTGCCGCGGATCGGGTCGGTCGACCAGGTGGCCGTCGAAGAGCGGGCGGCGACGCTCGCGAAGCGGTCGATCAAGCGCGAGGCCAAGCTCTGGGCGCTCGAGCTCGCGATCCGAACGATCGACCTGACGACCCTGGAAGGCTCGGACACACCCGGAAAGGTCGCGGCGCTCTGCTCGAAGGCGCTGCGCCCGGACCCGCTCGAGCGCGTTCGCGGGAGCGGCGTGAAGGTGGCGTCGGTCGCGACCGGGTTCCCGTCGGGCCAGGCGCCCCTGGACGTCAAGCTCGCCGAGGTGCGGGCGGTGGTCGAGATGGGCGCCGACGAGGTCGACATGGTGATCGACCGCGGCGCGTTCCTCTCCGGCCGCTACGCCAAGGTCTACGACGAGGTCGTGCGGGTCAAGGAGGTCTGCCGCGACGCGCACCTGAAGGTGATCCTCGAGACGGGCGAGCTCGGGACCTACGACAACGTGCGCCGCGCCTCGCTCCTGGCGATGGCCGCGGGGGCCGACTTCGTGAAGACGTCGACCGGAAAGCTTCCGTCGGCGGCGACGCTGCCGGTCGCGCTCGTGATGCTCGAGGCGATCCGCGACGTCTACGAGGAGACGGGGCGCATGGTCGGGATGAAGCCGGCCGGCGGGATCCGGAACGCCAAGCAGGCGGTGCAGCATCTCGTCCTCGTCCACGAGACCCTGGGTCCGGAGTGGCTGACGCCCGACCTCTATCGCCTCGGCGCTTCGTCGCTCCTGAACGACATCCTCCTGCAGATCCGCAAGGAGAAGACCGGCGCGTACCAGTCGCCCGACTACTTCACCGTCGATTGAGTTGACCCCCATCCGACACATTCGCGTCACGACATGCGAGCTACGTTCTCCCCCACCCGGGTGGGGGGTGGGTGGTGGGTGCGCCCCACACCCCCCGCGCGAGCTCGAGGAGGCCTCGCGGTGAGCGAGCTCGAGCGCAAGAGCGCAGGAACCCCCGTCCCCGCCGAGTGGACGTACGCGCCTGCTCCCGAGGCGCGCGACATCGTCGCGATCGACGATCGCTACGGGCTCTACGTCGGCGGCAAGTGGCTCGAGCCGCGCTCCGGCGAGACGTACACGACGATCGATCCCTCCACGGAGGAGCCGCTGGCCGAGATCGCGCAGGCGGGGCCCGAAGACGTGTCCCTCGCGGTCGAGGCGGCGCGTGATGCGTTCGAGAACGGCTGGTCAGGGCTGGCCCCGTCGGAACGGGCCAAGTACCTCTTCCGGATCGCGCGGATCCTCCAGGAGCGCTCACGCGAGTTCGCCGTCCTCGAGTCGCTGAACGGCGGCAAGCCGATCCGCGAGTCGCGCGACGTCGACCTCCCGCTGGCGGCCGCGCACTTCTTCTACTACGCGGGCTGGGCGGACAAGCTCGAGTACGCGTTCCCGAACCGGCGCCCGCACCCGGTCGGCGTCGCCGGCCAGATCATCCCCTGGAACTTCCCGCTCCTGATGCTGTCGTGGAAGATCGCGCCGGCGCTCGCCGCCGGGAACACGGTCGTGCTGAAGCCCGCCGAGACGACGCCGCTGACCGCGCTTCTCTTCTGCGACGTGCTCCGCCAGGCGGAGCTCCCGCCCGGGGTCGTCAACATCCTCACCGGCGACGGGCGGGCCGGCGCCGAGCTCGTCAAGCACCCCGGCGTCGACAAGATCGCGTTCACCGGCTCGACCGAGGTCGGCAAGGCGATCCAGCGCGAGCTCGCGGGCACGAAGAAGAAGCTGACGCTCGAGCTCGGCGGCAAGGCCGCGAACGTCGTCTTCGACGACGCGCCGCTCGACCAGGCGATCGAGGGGATCG
>VAYE01000308.1 GCA_005883235.1 Actinomycetota bacterium | reverse complement strand
TGCGAGTACTGGTAGCCGGGCGCGATCAGCATCCCGTCGATGCCCACCTCGTTCGTCAGGTAGTGCATCATCTCGAGCACGTCGTCGACCGACGTCTCCTTGAAGACCGTCGTGTTCGACGTGACGCGGAATCCCGCCTCTCGCGCCTTCCGCATCGAGTCGATCGCGATGTCCCACAGGCCCGGGTAGTCGCAGATGTAGTCGTGGATCTCGCGCATGCCGTCGAGGTGCACGACGAAGGTCAGCCGCGGGGAGGGCTCGAAGACGTCGAGGAACTGCTCGAGGCGGAGCGCGTTCGTGCAGAGCTCGATGTTCTTCCGCAGCTCGAGGAACCCGCCGACGACCTCCTCGATCCCCTTGTAGACGAGCGGCTCGCCGCCGCAGATCGAGACGACGGGCGCCGGGCACTGCACGCCGGAGTCGATGCACTCCTCGACCGAGAGCCGCGCCTTGTTCGACTCGTACTCGCGGATCTTCCCGCAGCCGATGCAGGCGATGTTGCAGGCGAGCGTCGGCTCGAGCATGAGGACGAGTGGATAGCGGTCGCCCTTGCGCTGCTGGGTCGCAACGTACTTGCCGATCTGAACCTGCGAGCGAAGCGGGAACTTCATGCGTTGATCCTTTCGCGGAGTCGGCCGAGGGCCATGAGCGGGAAGTGGAGACGGTAGAGGTGATAGCGGATCATGAAGTCGAGCGGGAAACCAGTACCGGTGTAGTGCTCCTCCGTCCAGTCGCCGTCGGGTCGCTGTGTGGTGCAAAGGTACGCGGCCGCGCGTTCTGCAGTCGCACGCCCATGCTCGCCGGCGGCTACGTACGCTAATAGCGCCCAGGCCGTTTGGCTAGCCGTCGATTCGCCTCGGCCCCTGAGCTCGCGATCGCGGTAGGAGAGAATGTCCTCGCCGAAGCCGCCGTCCTCGTTCTGGACCGCGTCGAGCCAGGCGACCGCGCGACGCACGGCCGGGTGCTCGGGGCCGAGCCCGCAGGCCTCGAGTGCGGGGAGCACGGCCCCCGTTCCGTAGAGGTGGTTCACGCCCCAGCGGCCGAACCACGAGCCGTCGTCCTCCTGCTCGCGCAGGAGCCAGTCCAAGCCGCGCGCGACCGAAGCTTCGCGGCCGGGCTCCTGCCCCAATACCTCGAGCGCGTGCGCAGTCACGTCGCTGGTCGGCTCGTCGGTCACCTTCCCGAAGTCGCAGAAGGGGATCCTGTAGAGCCAGAGCTTGTCGTTGTCGACGTCGAACGCGCCCCAGCCACCATTGCGTGACTGCATCCCCTCGACCCAGTCGAGGCCGCGCCGCACGGGCTCCTCGCCGAGCCCGAGCTCCCGGAGCGCGAGCGCGACGACCGCCGCGTCGTCGATGTCCGGGTAGAGGTCGTTCTCGAACTCGAACGCCCAGCCGCCCGGCGCGAGGTCGGGAACGCGGATCGTGGCACGCCTCGGGACGGAGCCGGTCGCCCTCGTCGATCGTGAATCCCTTCCAGCCCTCGACGGCACGGCGCAGCGTCTCGTCGTCGAAGCCGTGCCCCAGCGCGGCGAGCATGACGATCGACCAGACCCAGGGCGGCTGGATCCCGCCCCACGAGCCGTCCGCCTCCTGCCGCTCGCGGACCCAGCGCTCCGCGACCGCGAGCGCGCGCCGGCGCATTGCACCCGCCCGCCGCGGCGGGCTGCTCGGGTCCGGCCGTGCCCCGATCTCGCCGAGGTCGATCGCCGCTGGCCGCACCGGCCGGAGCGCCATCACGACCGACAGGGGCACGATCGTCTGCCGCGCCCAGCACGAGAAGTCGTAGACCGAGAGCGGCCCCCAGGGCGGCAGGAGGATCAGCTCCACGGGCACCGTGGGAATCCGCTGCCAGGGCCACTGGCCGAGGAGCGCCAGGAAGCACTTCGTGAACACGCGCGCGCGACGGACGCCGCCCTCGCGCCTGATGTAGTCGCGCGCGAGCGGGCCCGGGTCGCGGCCCGTGAGCCTGAGTGCGGCGTAGGCCTCGATGGTCGTGTTCAGATCGGCCGGCCCCTGGTACCAGATCGCCCACGTCCCGTCCTCGCGCTGCCGGGCGAGCAGCTCGTTCGCGACCTTGCGATCGAGCTCCGGCGTCCGCAGGCCGAGGACGTGGTGCCAGAACAGGTGCTGGGCGATCATCGTCGCGTTCGACTCGAGCTCGCCGACCCACCACCCGTCGGGGTGCTGGAGCTCGAGGAGCCGTGCCGTTCCCCGCTCGAGCGCGAGGTCGATGCGGCTCTGGATCCGCTCGGGCGCGACCGTCACGCCGGCACCTTCGTTCCCTTGTGCACTAGTGCACGAGCCGCGGTCACGCCGCTCGCCACCGCGCTCTCCATCGTCACCGGCCAGCCCGTGTCGAGCCAGGCGCCGGCACGAGCGACGCCGTCCCGAACCGGCCCCGGAGGCGGCCGCTTCACTCCGGGGCGGAGCGCGATCGTCGCCTGCGGCTCGCGGCTCACCCGCGACCAGAGCAGCTCCGCCTCGCCCAGCCGGCCGGTCAGCTCGCGCGCCATCAGCTCAACGATCTCACGTCCGCGCAGCGCCTCCAGCTCGGGCGCGCCGCTCGAGACGACCGTCAGGTACTGGCCGCGCTCGGGCTCGTGCCCCGTCAGGGCGCCGCGGTCGAACACCCAATGTGCTGCGCTCCCCAGGAGGGCGGCCAGCTGGTGGCGCAAGATCCGCCGGTCGAAGAGCAGGTGGACGCTGACGATCGGCGAGTGCTCGTACTCGCCCTCCTCGGGGGGGACGGCCAGCACGACCGCGTCGACGTCGAGCGAATCGGGGTCGTCGACCCGCACCCCGGTCCGCACCGTCGCGCCCGCCTCCTCGAGCGCCCGGCGCGCCGCCTCGCCGTGGATCTCGCCGAGCGGCGCGGTGGGAAGCACGAGGTCGCTCGCCTCCCGTCCCGAGCGGAGCGCGGTGGCCACGGTGAAGAGCCCGGCCGCGGCGTCGACCTCGTCCACCCGCAGGTTCAGCGCCGGGCGCAGGAAGACCTCCCAGAAGCGCTCGATCGCCGCCTCCGACTGACCCTCGGCGCGGAGGAGCTCGCCGAAGCTCCGCCGGCCGGCCTCGACGCGCGTCACTCGGGAGGCGAAGAGCGCGATCCGGATGCGGTCCCGGAGCGGAACGTGCCGGTAACGAAGGAGCGGCAGGACGCCGTAGCCGATCGTCGCGACGCGTCCGCGCTCGTCGATCACGGGCAGCGCGAGCGGCGTGCGGCGCACCGACCCGAGCGAGCCGATCCGCTCCAGGAAGCGCAGGTACGCCGTGAAGCAGCCGAGCGCGATGTGCTGACCGTTGTCCGGCGGCGGGTCGGGATCGCCGTCTCGCGGCGGCAGCGTCTGCACCTTGCCGCCGAGCGTGGGCCGCGCCTCGAGCAGCGTCACCTCGTGGCCCGCGTCGACGAGCTCCAGCGCCGCCGCGAGACCGGCCAGCCCACCTCCCACCACCACGGCCCTCATCGCAGCATCCCCGCCCCGACGATGCGCAGCTTCGTGAGCGGCGAGAGCCGCGTCGAGCCGTGGAACACGTCGAAGCGCGCGGCCTCGATCCGGTCGAGCGTCGCCCGGTAGAGACCCGCGAACGTCGAGACGC
>VAYE01000092.1 GCA_005883235.1 Actinomycetota bacterium | reverse complement strand
CGCCGGCCTGCATTTCACCCCTGAGCTCCTCGCGCGGCTCGACGTCGAGCGCGTCACGCTCCACATCGGCCTCGACACGTTCCGGCCGCTCGCGGTCGACGATCTCGACGACCACGTCCTCCACGGGGAGCGGTACGCGGTCGAGCCGGCCGCGTGGGAGCGGATCGCCGCCGCGTCGCGGGTGGTCGCCGTGGGCACGACGACCGTCCGCGTGCTGGAGACGCTCGCCCGCGGCGCTCCCCTCAAGGGCAGGACCGACCTCTTCGTGACCCCCGGCTTCGAGTTCCGCCGCGTCGGCGCGCTGGTCACGAACTTCCACCTTCCGCGCTCGACGCTCCTCGCGCTCGTCATGGCGTTCGCCGGCATCGAGGAGACCCGAGAGCTCTATGCGGAGGCGATTCGCGAGCGCTACCGCTTCTACTCCTTCGGCGACGCCATGCTCGTGCTGTGAGCTACGAGGTCACTGCGACCGACGGCGAGGCTCGCGCGGGAGTTCTACGGACCGCGCACGGCGACGTGCCGACGCCCGCCTTCATGCCCGTCGGGACGAAGGGGACGGTCAAGACCCTCGACCCGGTCGAGCTGCGGGAGGTCGGGACGACGATCCTGCTCGGCAACACGTACCACCTGCGCTTCCGGCCCGGGGACGACGTGGTCGCCGAGCTCGGCGGGCTCCACCGCTTCATGGGCTGGGACGCGCCGATCCTCACCGACTCGGGCGGCTTCCAGGTCTTCTCGCTGCGGGACACGATCGTCGCCGTCGACGACGACGGCGTGACGTTCCGCTCGGTCTACGACGGCGCAGCAGCACGGTTCACGCCCGAGCTCGTGGCGGAGATCCAGGCGCGCCTCGGGGCCGACGTCGCGATGTGCCTCGACATCTGCCTGCCCGCCGGCGCGCCGCGCGCCGAGCTCGCCGAGGCGGTGCGGCGGACGAGCCTCTGGGCGGCGCGTCAGCGGCACGCGCCCCGGCCGCCGGGGCAGCTCCTCTTCGGGATCGCGCAGGGCGCCGCCGACCCGGAGCTCCGCCGCCGCTCGATCGAAGAGGTGGTCGCCCTCGACTTCGACGGGTACGCGCTCGGCGGCTTGAGCGTGGGCGAGGATCGCGACGAGATGTTCGAGACGACGGCCTGGGCGACGCCGCTCCTGCCCGACGACCGTCCGCGCTACTTCATGGGCATCGGCGATCCCGAAGGCGTCCTCGAGGTCGTGGAGCGCGGGATCGACATGTTCGACTGCGTCCTGCCGACACGCACCGCTCGCACGGGAAGCGCCCTCACCTGGGCGGGCCGGCTCAACTTGCGGAACGCGCGCTTCGCCCGCGACGAGCGCCCGCTCGACGACGACTGCTCGTGCCCGGCCTGCGCCCGGTTCAGCCGCGCGTACGTCCGGCACCTCGTGAACCAGCAGGAGCTGCTCGGCCTGAGGCTCCTGAGCCTGCATAATCTTCGGTTCCTGCTCGAGCTCACCGCGCGGGCACGGCAGGCGATCGGGCGCGGGGCGTTCGCGGCGTTCAAGCACGAAGCGCTCGAGCGACTCGCCGCGGCGCGGGTGGAGGCTTCGTGACCGGATTCATCGTCATCCTCATCCTGTTCGCCCTCTTCTGGCTCGTCCTGATCCGGCCGCAGCGCCGCCGCCAGGCTGCGCAGAACCAGCTCGTCCAGAGCGTCGAGGTCGGTGACGAGATCGTCACCGCGGGCGGTCTCTACGGCCACGTCCGCGGAGTGGGAGACGACGAGCTCCTCGTCGAGATCGCGCCCGGCACGAACGTGCGCATCGCGCGCCGTGCGGTCGGGGCAGTGATCGGCCCCGACGAGGAAGAGGAGGGGGAGCCCGAGCCCCCGGCGGAGCCCGAGAACGAGGCGGCTCCTGAGGAGACGCCCAGCTAACCTGAGGGCCGACACGTGGCAGAGCGTCGCTCGCACCTCATCCTCGTCGGACTGATCCTCGCCGCTCTCGTCGGCGTGGCGCTGCTCGCCGTCCCCGGATCGCCGGCGCACAAGAAGCCGACGCTCGGGCTCGATCTCCGCGGCGGCCTGGAGGTCGTCCTCAAGGCGAAGCCGCCCAAGGGCCACCCGCTCACGAAGTCCGACCTCAGCCGCTCCGTGACGGTGATGCGGAATCGCATCGACAAGCTGGGCGTCAGCGAGCCCGTGGTCACGACGCAGGGGAGCGACGAGATCGTTATCGAGCTCGCCGGGGTCCACAACATCAACGACGCGATCAACATCATCGGCAAGACGGCGCAGCTCGAGCTCTACGACCTCGAGACCTCGCTCACCGGCCCATCGATCAGCGCCTCCGGAGTCGCGCAGCCGCGAGGCAGCGTCTACGCCCTGCTCGCGGGGGTGCAGTCCCTGGCCAAGCAAGGCACCCCGACGGCCTGGTACCTCTTCGACGCGAAGCACAGGCTCTTCGCGGGGCCGGCGGCGACCCGCGCGCAGATCCTCGACGCGCGCAAGGTCAAGCGCCTGGGGAAGATCCCGAAGACCTTCAAGCTCTTCGCCGTTCCTGTGCGAACGGTCGTCATCTCGTGCGGTCCCGGCGAGTACGGCTGTCCGAACGCCTCGGGCCAAGTCCGCTCGTACTACCTCTTCAAGTTCGACCCCGCGCAGCACATCCCGCAGCTGACCGGTACCGACCTGAAGCTCTCGGGGACGCGCGCCGACGTCGACCCGGACACCGGCCTCCCGGAGGTGCTGATGCACTTCACGGGCAAGGGCGGCAAGGAGTTCCAGAAGGTCACGCAGGAGGAGTACGTTCGCGGCGGGCTGAGGCACACGCCGCAGCACTTCGCGATCGTGCTCGACCGCGAGATCAAGTCGTTCCCGCAGATCGACTACACCGACTCGACCCTCTCGAACGGGATCAGCGGCGGCAACGCCCGGATCACCGGCCTCGCGAGCGCGAGGGAGGCGAAGAACCTCGCGCTCGTACTCCAGACGGGCGCCCTCCCCGTGAGCTTCAGGATCGCCGAGCGGACCGACGTCTCGGCCACCCTCGGCAAGGACTCGCTCAACCAGGCGAAGCGCGCCGCGCTCTACGGCCTGCTCGTCGTCGCCATCTTCCTGCTCCTGCTCTACCGCTTCCTCGGCCTCGTCGCCGTGATCGGGCTCGCGATCTACGCGGCCTTCCTCTACGCGGCGATCCTCATCTTCAACGTCACGCTGACGCTGCCGGGCTTCGCGGGCCTGATCCTGACGATCGGGGTGGCGGCCGACGCGAACGTCGTCGTCTTCGAACGCATCAAGGAAGAGGTGCGCGCCGGGAAGTCCGTGCGCGCGGCCGTGAACGCCGGCTACGCCAAGGGCTTCCACACGATCCTCGACGCGAACGTCGTGACGGCGATCACGGCGATGGTCCTGTTCGCGGTCGCGAGCGCGGGCGTGAAGGGGTTCGCGCTCATGCTGCTGATCGGCACGGTGATCTCGCTGATCACGGCCGTCGCGGCGACGCGCGCGATGCTCGGTCTGCTCGCGGGATTCCGCTGGTTCGACAACCCGCGCTTCATGGGCGCGCACGGGCAGCAGTCGGGGCGCTGGCTGCAGATCGACTTCATGCGCCGGCGCTTCGTCTGGCTCGCGATCTCGGGCCTCATCATCGTCGTCGGCGCGACCTCGCTCAGCACGAGAGGTCTCAACCTCGGGATCGACTTCAAGGGCGGCACGCAGGTGACGTTCAAGACGCCTCAGGCCACGCCGATCAGCGACGTCCGCACCGAGGTCGGCAAGATCGGCAAGGCGGGCTCACTCGTCCAGGGCACCGGCAAGCAGTTCGGCAGCGAGAGCTACAAAGGCTTCCAGATCCGGTTGCGGACGCTGACCCGCGCACAGCAGGCCAAGCTCACGAGCGACCTCCAGGATCGGCTCGGCGCTTTCGGGGAGGGGACGAAGACCGTCTCGGCGAGCTTCGGCCGGCAGATCGCCCGCAGCGCGGTGATCGCGATCATCTTCTCGCTCTTCCTCGTCGTCCTCTACGTCGCCGTGCGCTTCGACGTCAAGTTCGCCGTGCCGGTGATCCTCGCGATGATCCACGACGTCATCATCTGCGTCGGGGTCTACTCGCTCACGGGTCGGGAGGTGTCGACGTCGACCGTGGCCGCGGTCCTGACCGTGCTCGGCTACTCGATCTACGACACGATCATCATCTTCGACCGCATCCGCGAGAACATCGTGGTCATGCGGCGGCACTCGTTCGCGACGATCGCGAACACGTCGCTCTGGGAGACGATCCGCCGCTCGCTGGCGACGACGTTCATCACGCTGCTGCCCGTCGGCTCGCTGTTCGTCTTCGGCGGCGCGACGCTGAAGGACTTCGCCTTCGCGCTGCTCGTCGGCATCCTCTCGGGCGCCTACTCGTCGATCTTCATCGCCGCGCCGCTCCTGACGATCTGGAAGGAGCGCGAGCCGGACTACGCTCGCCGCAAGGACGCGGAGCCGGCGCTCACGGACGGGGCCGCGCAGGCCGTGCTCGAGGAAGCCGAAGCCGCGGCGGCCGCCGAGCCGGCGCCGGAGCTCCTCCCCGTCGAGACGATCGAGCCCACCGCGGCCGCGCGTGACGCGAAGCGCGAGCGGCGGCGCCAGCGTCGACGCTCCAGGCCGCATGGACGAGCCAGGTAAGAATCTCGGCGACATCGCCGAGCAGCTCGCCCTCGCGGCCGTCGGAGCGGTGTCGCTGACCGCGGAGCGCGTGGAGGCCCTCGCCGACGAGCTGGCCGATCGCGGCGGGATGCAACGCGACGAGGCGCGCGCCTTCGTGCGCGACCTCGCCTCGCGCTGGCGCGGCGACGCCGTTCGGGTCGGCGAGCGCACCGGGGCGGGGATGCACGGCGCGCTGCGTCAGCTAGGCCTCGTCCTCCGCGAGGAGTTCGAGGAGCTCGAGCTCCGAGTGGCCCAGCTCGAGCACCGCCTGCGCCTGCTCGAAGGCACCGAGGCGACGACGGCGATCCGCGCTCCTAGAGCGTGAGCAGCCGACGCACGCTCTCGGCGGCGCGTGCCGGCGCGATCCGGTAGATCGTCCCTCGGCCCCAGTCGGCGGCGAGGAGCCCGCCGCGCCGGTCGAGGGCGAGCGCCAGCGGGTGGTCGAACCCCGTGGCGAAGGTGGAGGCGACGCGTGCGCGCGGGCGGCCGCGCCGGTCGAACGGGACCCGGACGAGCTTCCTCCCGCGCCGCTTCGAGAGGTACTCGCCCCACTCGGCCACGAAGAGGTCGCCGCGGTAGAACACGAGCCCGTCGGCGGACGAGTGCGGCTCGAGGTACGCCACCGGCGGCGTCACGCCGCGGCAGGAGCCGACGAGCCGCAGGAGTCGCCGGCTCGGCCGGCACGTGGGCCAGCCGTAGCGCCCGCCGGGGCGGATGCGAACGATCGCCTCGGCGGGCTCGGAGGGGCCCAGACTGTCCTGCCCGTTGACGGACGCGAACAGGCGGCCGGTCCGCGGCTCGAGCGCGAGCCCGTACGGGTTCCGCAGTCCGCTCGCCACGATGCGGAGGTCGCTGCCGTCGAGGCGGAACGAGAGGATCGTGGCGCTGCGCCGGTCGCGCTCCCGGCAGACGTCGCACGTCGAGCCGCTCCCGAGGTAGAGGCGGCCGTCGCGCCCGACGAGGACGTTGTCCTGCTGGTGGCGGCGGAAGGGAAGGCCGCGGACGATCGTTCGCCTGGCCGTCGCGCGACCGCCGCTGAGGCGGGCGGAGCGGATCCCGCCGGAGACCGAGACGAAGAGGGTGCGCCCGCGCCAAACGAGCCCGAGCGGTGTCGGCAGCCCGACGAGGAACGGTGTCAGCAGGCGCGTCTTCGGGTCGACCACGGCGAGATCGCCGCCTTCCTCCGTGACGTAGAGCCGGCCGTCCGGCCCAAAGGCCATCGCCGTCGGATGGGTCAGCCCGCTCGCGTAGACGCTCGCCTGGAACCCGCGCGGGACGTGAATTCCGGCCGCGGCGCCGCCGGCGAGGGCCAGAGCGGCGGCGACCACGAGCGTCATACTGATTGCATGGCTCGCCCGGCGACGCGGAACCTCGGCCGCCTGTCCGAGATCGCGCAGGTCCTCGTCCGGCACGGGTTCGGCTACGTCTTCGAGCGCCATCGGCTGACCGATCTCCTGCCGTGGCGCGAGCGCGTCGCGACGCTCGACGGCCAGCCGAGCCAGCGCGGGCGCGCGCTCCGCAACGCGCTCGACGAGCTCGGGCCCACCTTCGTCAAGTTCGGTCAGCTGCTCTCCACGCGGCCGGACGTGCTCCCGCCCGACATCATCGCCGAGCTGCGCGGGCTCCAGGACGACGTGCGCCCGTTCCCGTTCGAAGAGGTCGAGCTCACCATCCGGCAGGAGCTCGGCCAGCCGATCGAGCGGCTCTTCCTCGAGTTCGACGAGGTGCCGCTCGCGTCGGCGTCGATCGGTCAGGTGCACAGGGCCGTGCTGCCGAACAGGCGTCGCGTGGCGGTGAAGGTGCAGCGTCCGCACGCGCCGTCGACGATCGAGAGCGACATCCAGCTGCTCGACCAGGCGGCCCGCCTCATCGTCGAGCGGGTGCACGCGCTCGACTTCGTCGACACGCGGGAGCTGGTCGACGAGTTCGCGCGTTCGATCAGGCAGGAGCTCGACTACCGGCTCGAGGCGCGCAACGCCGACACGTTCCACCACAACTTCGCGGGCCACCCGCACGTGAGCGTGCCGAGAGTCTACTGGAGCTACACGCGGCCGCGCGTGCTGACGATGGAGTACCTCGAAGGCGTCCAGGTCGCCGA
>VAYE01000091.1 GCA_005883235.1 Actinomycetota bacterium | reverse complement strand
CGGCTCCAGGCCCTCGAGGCCGGTCGGCCGTACGAGGGCGCACGCCTGGACGAAGCCGGAGAGCTCGTCGCAGGCGAAGAGCGTCTTCTTGAGCGGCGTGTCGCGCGGCATGGCGAGGTGCTCGGCATGCGAGAGCACGGCCTCGACGACGTCCTCGGGCCAGCCCTCCTCGCGGAGGATCGGCGCACCGTCCTGCGGATGCTCGTCGAGGGTTGGGTGGATCTCGTAGTCGAAGTCGTGCAGGAGGGCGACGACCGCCCAGCGCTCCTCGTCCTCGCCGAATCGGCGCGCGTACGCCCGCACCGAGGCCTCGACGGCGAGCGCGTGGCGGCGCAGCGCCTCGCTCTGCGTGTAGCGCGTGAGGGTCTCCCACGCCTGTTCGCGGGTCGGTTCCAAGGCGGCGACTACGATAGCCTGCGCCGCCATGTCGACCACCGTCACCGACGCCGTGGCCGAGTCGTTCGTCATCGAGGGCGCCCGGTCGCTGAACGGCTCCATCCGGGCCTCCGGGAACAAGAACGGCGCGCTGCCGATCCTCGCCGGCTGCCTGCTCAGCGCGGAGCCGATCGTGCTCCGGAACGTGCCGCGCATCCGCGACGTGGAGACGATGGTCGAGCTCATCGCCGACCTCGGGGCGGACGCGGACTGGATCGGCCCGAACGACGTCCGCATCCACGCCGCCGAGCTGACGAAGACGGAGCTCGACGAGGAGCTCTGCGCGCGGATCCGCGCCTCGGTGCTGCTCGCCGGGCCGCTGCTCGCCCGGTACGGCCGGGCGATCGTCCCGCCGCCGGGCGGCGACGTGATCGGCCGCCGGCGTCTCGACACCCACATCCATGCCCTCTCGCAGCTCGGCGCCGAGATCGAGGCGAACCGCCGCTACAAGATGCGGACGGACGGCCTGCGCGGCGCGCACGTCTTCCTCGACGAGGCGAGCGTGACCGGCACGGAGAACGCGATCATGGCCGCCGTCCTCGCGCGCGGCGAGACGGTGATCGGGAACGCCGCCTGCGAGCCGCACGTCCAGGACCTGTGCCGCTTCCTCGTCGCGCTCGGCGCGCACGTCGACGGGATCGCCTCGAACGTCCTCCGCATCGAAGGTCGCACCGAGCTCGGGGGCGGCGAGTACCGGATCGGCTGCGACCACATCGAGGTCGCGAGCTTCATCGGCCTCGGCGCCATCACCTCGGGCGAGATCGCGATCGAGGAGGTCGAGGCGCGCGACCTCGTCGCGATCACGCCGACCTTCGAACGCCTCGGGATCCGCATCGAGACGGACGGCCGCACGATCCGCGTCCCGGACGGCCAGGACCTGGAGATCCGCGACGACCTCGGCGGCCACGTCCCGAAGATCGACGACGGGCCCTGGCCCGCCTTCCCCGCCGACCTGACCTCGATCGCGGTCGTGGTCGCGACGCAGGCGCGGGGGACGGTGCTCGTCTTCGAGAAGATGTTCGAGAGCCGGCTGTTCTTCGTCGACAAGCTCGTGAACATGGGCGCGCGGATCATCGTCTGCGACCCGCACCGGGTCGTCGTCGCGGGCCCGTCGAAGCTCTACGGCGAGCGGCTGACGAGCCCCGACATCCGCGCGGGAATGGCCATGCTGCTCGCGAGCCTGTGCGCGGAGGGCTCGTCCACGATCGGGAACATCGGCGAGATCGACCGCGGCTACGAGCGGATCGACGAGCGCCTGCGCGGCCTCGGCGCCCACATCGAACGCGGGCTTCGACCTCACGCTCGAGGTCGCTCCGGGCGACCCGGACGAGGAGGTCGCCGCCGCCGGCCGCGCGCTCGGCCAGGCGGTGGCGGAGGCGCTGCCGGAGGGCTCGCGGCGGCACGGCTCCGCCGTCGTGCCGGCCGACGAGGCGCTCGCACACGTCTCGCTCGAGGTGTCGGGGCGGCCGCTCGTCGTCTCGAACGTCGACCTCTCGGCGTCCCACGTGGCCGGCCTCCAGGGCGACGTCGTCGCGCGCTTCCTCCAGGAGCTGGCCGAGGGAGCGGGCCTGACGGTGCACGTGCGGCTCATCGACGGCAAGGACACCGAGCACGTGCTGGAGACGATCTTCAAGTCGCTCGGAGTGGCCCTGGCGCAGGCGGGGCGCCAGCGTGGCTGAGAAGGAGGTCGTCCGCACGGAGGCCGCGCCGGCGCCGTTCCAGGGCGCGCCGTACTCGCAGGCGATCCGGGTGGGCGACCTCGTCTTCGTCTCGGGCCAGCTCGCCCTGCGGCCCGGGGAGACGGAGCTCATGGGCGGAGGGATCGGCCCGCAGACCGAGCAGGTGCTCGCGAACCTGCGCGCGATCCTCGAGGCGGCGGGCAGCGGCCTCGACCGGCTCGTGAAGACGACCGTCTACCTCGCGAACCTCGACGACTTCGCCGGGATGAACGAGGTCTACGCGCGGCACGTCGGAGACCGGCCTCCGGCGCGCGCCACGGTCGAGGTGGCGCGGCTCCCGTCGGGCGCGCTGGTCGAGATCGAGGCCGTCGCGCACCTGTAACGAAACGCCGCCGAAGCCTCACGAACCCGACCGAAAGCGTCATGGCTGGGGGTCAGACCCCGGACTGGCCGCTGCGGCCAGAGGCAGAATGCGGCCCATGCGGGCCGAGACCGTCATCGCCACGCACACGAACGCCGACTTCGACGCGTTCGCGTCGCTCCTCGCCGTGCGGCGGCTCTACGAAGGCGCGGTCGCAGCGCTGCCCGGCTCGCTCGCGCGGAACGTGCGCGAGTTCTACCGCCTGCACGCCGACGAGCTCGACATCACGGAGGTGGCCCGCCTCGACCTCGGCGCGATCGAGCGGCTCGTCGTCGTCGAGACGGTGCACGCGTCGCGGCTCGGCGAGCTCGAGCCGGTCGCGCTCGACCCGGAGGTCGAGAAGGTCGTCTTCGACCACCACGGCGACGAGCTGCCCGGCTGGGTCGCGCCGGAGAAGGCCGTGCTCTCGGAGGACGCGGCCCTGACGACCACGCTCGTCGGGGTGCTCGCCGAGCGGGAGATCGCCGTCACGCCGCTCGAGGCGACCGTCTTCGCGCTCGGCATCCACGAGGACACTGGCTCGCTCACGTACGCCGCGACCACGCGCCGAGACGCCGACGCGCTGGCCTGGTGCCTCCACCATGGCGCCCGCCAGGAGGAGGTGAGCCGCTACCTCCACACGACCCTCTCCGCCGAGGAGCGCGAGCTGCTCGCGACCCTGCTCGACTCGCTCTCGACCGAGGAGGTCGCCGGCACCGAGGTCGTCGTCGCCGCGACCGCCGCCGAGCCGGCCGACGTGAGCGTCTCCACCCTCGCCCACAAGCTCGTCGACCTGACCGAGGCCCGCGCGCTCGTCTGCCTGGTCGAGATGGGCGGCCGCGTCTTCTGCGCGGCCCGCAGCCAGGCGCCCGAGCTCGACGCGGCCGCGCTCGCCGAGGCGCTCGGCGGGGGAGGCCACCCCGGCGCGGCCGCGGCGACGTTCAAGGGCTCGCTCGACGAGGCGCTCGCACGCGTGCGCGAGGCGCTCCCGCAGGCGGCGCGCGAGCCCGTCCGAGCGGGCGAGATCATGTCGCGCCCGCCGCGCTCGGTCGGCCCGGACGAGCCCGTCGCGAAAGCGATGGCCGTCTGTCAGCGCTACGGCCAGAGCGGGATCCTCGTCCTCGAGGACGAGCGGCTAGTCGGCGTCGTGACGCGCGAGGACCTCGACAAGGCGATCGGCCACGAGCTGGCCCACGCGCCGGTGAAGGGGATCATGAACTCCCACCCGGCGAGCTGCGACGAGGCGACGCCGCTCGCCGAGCTCCAGCGCCGGCTCGCGGAGTCGGCCGACGGCCGCATCGCGGTTGTCCGCGGCGAGCGTGCCGTCGGCGTGGTGACGCGGAGCGACGTCCTGCGCGCGCTAGGGGCGGCCGTCGAGCCGACGGGCCGCGAGGAGCGCTCGCTCGCCGACGAGCTGCACCGGCTCGAGGCCTTCCGGCCGGTGTGGGGCGCGGTCGCGGCCGTCGCCGGTGACTACGCGGGCGTCTACCTCGTCGGCGGGACGGTGCGCGACATCCTGCTCGGCGAGCGGAGCTTCGACGTCGACGTGGCGGTCGAGGGCGACGCGGTCGCCTTCGCGGAGGCGCTCGCCGAAGCCCTCGGCGGCCGCGTGCGCGCGCACCGCAAGTTCGGCACCGCGGTCGTCCTCTACGGCCACGGCGGCCGGGTCGACGTCGTGACGGCGCGGACGGAGTTCTACGACGCGCCCGCCGCGCTCCCGACCGTGGAGCACGCGACGATCCGCGAGGACCTGTACCGGCGCGACTTCACGATCAACGCGATGGCCGTGTCCCTGAAGGGCGAGGACTTCGGGCGGCTCGTCGACCCGTTCGGAGGCCGCCGCGACCTCGAGAACCGCACGATCCGTGTCCTCCACAACCTCTCGTTCATCGACGATCCGACGCGCATCTTTCGGGCTGTGAGATACGAAAGCCGGCTCGGCTTCGCGATGAACGACCACACCGCGCGCCTTGCACGCGGCACAGTCGAGATGGGGCTCGTGGGCGATCTCTCGTCGGCTCGCCTGCGCGACGAGCTCGCCGCGCTCCTGAAGGAGGAGGACGCGGGAACGTCGATTCGCCGGCTCGCCGAGCTCGGCGTCGACCGCGCCATCCACCCGCATCTCGCCGCCGACGAGGGGACTGTCGAGCTCCTCGACCGGCTCCGAGCCCTGAACAGCGAGTTCCACCTCGGCATCCCCGCCTGGCGTCTCGGCCTCGAGGCGCTTGCGCGGCGGATGTCGCCCGACGAGGTCTACGACTGGCTCGAGCGTCTGCGTGTTCGGCGCAGCGACGCGGAGCAGGTGGCGGCCGCGGTCACCGTGGGGCCGAAGATCGCCGAGCGACTCGAGAGCGAACGCGTCGACGCGGCGGAGCTCGTCGCCATGGCCGAGCCGTACGATCCCGACGCGCCGCTCTTCGCGCTCGCGACGAAGGATCTCGAGCCGCTGCGGACGTACTTCCGAGACCTGCGCGGTGTCCGGCTGGCGATCACCGGCGCCGATCTCGCCGAGCTCGGCCTGCGCGAGTCGCCGCGGGTGGGGGAGATCCTGGGAGAGCTGCGGCGCCGGAAGCTCAACGGCGAGCTGGACGGGCGCGCCTCCGAGCTGGTCGCCGCCAAGGAGCTGATCGCCGCCACGTGAGCCTCGATCTGATCCGCTGGGACGTGCCCGGCCCGTACGAGGTCGTCTTCTCGACGCGGACAGGTGGCGTCAGCGAGGGGCCGTTCACCTCGCTCAACCTCGGCCGCAAGCTGGGCGACGTGCCCGACCGCGTGGACGAGAACCGGCGCCGGCTCTGCGCCGAGGTCGGAACCGACCCGAACCGGCTCGCGCTCAACTTCCAGCGGCACACGGCGGTCGTGAACCGGGCCGCGCCGGGCAGCCGAGGACGACACGGGGACGGGCTCTGGAGCGACGAGCCCGACGTCCCGATGCTCGCCCTCGGCGCCGACTGTGCGCTCGTCGCGCTCGCCCGGACGAACGGCGCCAGGCCGGCCCTTGCCGTCCTTCACGCGGGCCGGATCGGACTCCTCGCAGGAATCGTCGAGGCCGGCGTCGCCGCCCTCGGAGGACGACCCGCCGCGATCGTCGGCCCGGCGATCGGCCCCTGCTGCTACGAGGTCGGCAAGGAGATCGCGGGCGCTTTCGGCGCCCGCTTCGGGGCCGACGTGGTCGAGAACGGCAAGCTCGACCTCTGGACGAGCGCGGAACGGGCGCTCCTCGAGGCGGGCTGCGCGTCGGTCGAGCGGCTCGAACTGTGCACGGCCTGTGACCCGGATCGCTTCTTCTCGTACCGCCGCGACGGCAAGCCGCGCGGCGGGCACGGGGTCCTGGCCCGTGTCGCCTGAGGCCGTCCGGCGAAATTACGCGCGAATCCGGGCCGAGGTCGGCCCTGCGGTGACCGTCGTCGCCGCGACCAAGTATGTGTCCGTTGAGGACATGGCCGCGTTGGCGGAGGCGGGCGTCGAGGTCGTGGGCGAGAACCGGGCGCAGGATCTCGAGGCGAAGCACGCCGTCTACGGCGACGCCTTCCGCTGGCACTTCATCGGCCGGCTC
The DNA here is from genome assembly GCA_005883235.1 of Actinomycetota bacterium. The sequence goes on along the minus strand of VAYE01000091.1, from coordinate 2,748 downwards.
CAGAGCCGCAAGGCGAAGATCGTGAACCGGATCTGCGAGCTCTGCCATTCGCTCGAGACCGAGTCGGCGGCGGGGCGGCTCGAGATCCCTGCGCTCGTCGAGGTCAACCTCGCCGGAGAGGAGACGAAGGGCGGTGTTGCACCGGATGAGCTCGAAGGATTCCTGGCCCTCTATCCGGAGGTACGGGGGCTGATGACGATGCCGCCCGAGACGGGCGATCCCGAGACCTCGCGACCCTACTTTCGCCGCCTCCGCGAGCTGGCGCAGGCCTACGGCCTCGCCGAGCTCTCGATGGGGACGAGCCAGGACTACAGGGTCGCGGCGGACGAGGGAGCGACTCTCGTCCGCGTGGGTTCCGTGCTGTACGCCTAGGCGCCGCTTGCTGTGCCTAGCTGTCAGGACGCACGGGTTTCCCGGGCGTCCGTCTGAAATGACCGGTCGACGCGCGATTGTTCTCATCCGCGCTGGGAGTAGAATTCCGCGCTGCCATGGGCTTCGCCGACGTCTGGAACCGCACGCTCGTCTACTTCGGGATCGCCGAAGAGGACGAGGAGTGGGACGAGGAGGGCTACCTCGCGAACGAGGAGCTCGAGCGGACCTACGCCGAGCGGCCGAACGTGCGCCGGCTCGCAACGCGCCGCCGGCGCGACTTCGACGACTGGACCGACCCCGACCCCGAGCCGGACGACCGCACCGCCGTCATGCGTCCCGCAACCCGGTTGCGCGGCGTCGACAGCGGCCCCGGAGCCGTCCGTGTCCACCTCGTCCTGCCGCGGAGCTTCAACGACGCCCAGCAGATCGCGGACAAGTTCAAGGACGGGATCCCGGTCATCCTCAACCTCCAGGGCGCCGACCAGGAGCTCTCGAAGCGGCTCATCGACTTCGCGAGCGGGCTCACCTACGCCCTGAACGGGGGCATGCAGCGCGTCGCGGACAAGGTCTTCCTGCTCACGCCGAGAAACGTCGAGGTCTCCGCCGAGGAACGGGCGCGCCTGCTCGAGCGCGGCGGCTTCTTCAACCAGGCGTAGCCGGTTTGGTTTTCAGCGTGAAGGCCTCGACACGCCGCAGGCGCGTCGAGGGTCTGCGCGGGTTCGAGGAGTTCGGTTCTTAGAACCGAACTCCGATTCCATGGGCGCAGAGGTCGCCGCGTTCGGTCTGCTCTTCGACACCGTGGACTCGGTGCGGAGCTTCGTGGACGTCTTCATCTACGTGTACGTCCTCGTCATCTTCGCGTACATCCTGACCTCGTGGATCCCGCTGCCGTACTCGCCCTGGCTCAACCGGGTGCAGCGGTTCCTCTACGACGTGTGCAACCCCTACCTGCGCCTCTTCCGCCGCGTCCTGCCGCCGCTCGGGCCGCTCGATCTCTCGCCCGTCCTGGCCGTGATCGTCCTCTTCGCGATCCAGCGGGGGCTCGACGCGCTGCTCGCACGAGCCCACTGAGGGAAGGGAGCTTCCAATGGCACTTGCACCTGTCGAGATCCGTCACATCAAGCTCGGTCGTGGCTTCTTCGGCTACCGCCGCACACCTGCCGACCAGCTCCTCGAGGAGGTCGCCGACAGCTTCGAGGAGGTCTGGCGCGATCGCGCCGACCTCTCGGACAAGGTCGAGCAGCTGGAGTCCGACCTCGAGCGGTTCCGCGAGCTCGAGGCGCTCCTCCGTTCGACGCTCGTCTCCGCCGAGCGCACCGCCGCCGAGCTGAAGACACAGGCGACCCGCGAAGGCGACCTCATCGTCGACGAGGCACGGGTCGAGGCCCGTTCGATCGTGCGCCGGGCCGCGGCCGACAACGAGCGGCTGGAGGCCGACTCGGCGCGTATCCGCGCCCTCCTTCGCGCGGCTCTGTCCACGGTAGAGGCGGCCGACGCGAACGAGGACGAGCAGGACGAGGCAGACCCGCCGGAGGCGCAACCCGAGGCCGCGTGACCCGGCTTTGACGCAGTTGGCGCCGCCTATACTGACCCCATGGGCGCGCCATCGACACGGCTCCGTGTCCGCGTTTCACCGGGGTCGCGGCGCCGCGGGGTCGCCGGCCGAGTGGGTGAGATCTGGAAGCTCAGGGTGACGCCCCCGGCCGAGAGCGGACGGGCGAACGCCGCCGTCCTTCGGCTCCTTGCCGAGACCGTCGGAGTACCGAGCCGGGCGGTCTCGCTCGTCTCCGGCCACGGCGCCCGGGACAAGATCGTCGAGCTGGACGGCGTCGACCTGGCCGAAGCCGAGCGCCGACTCGAGGGAGCATCCGCGTGAGCGCCGTCGACACCCGGCACTTCCGCGACATCCTCACCGAGGAGCGGCAGCGCGTCGTGGACGCGATCACCTACCTCCACGAGGAGACGCCCGGCTCGCTCGAGGACGAGACTGAGGAGATGGTCGGCAGCTCCGACAACCACCTCGGCGAGACCGCGACGGCGACCCTCGACCGCGAGATCGACTACTCGCTCGAGGAGAACTCCGAGCAGGTCCTGAAGGCGATCGACGGAGCGCTGCAGCGGATCGAGCAGGGCACGTTCGGGATCTGTGCCACCTGCGGGCAGCCGATCTCCGAGGAGCGGCTCGAGGCGATCCCGTACGCAACCCAGTGCATCGACTGCAGGCGCAAGGGCGAACGCGCTTGAGCGAGACCGCCCCGCGCCGGGTCGACGTCCGTGTCGGCTCCGCCACCGACGGGCTCACGCCGATCTCCGTCGCCGAGCGCTCGCTCGCCGCGAGCGCCGTCCAGTGGGCCGCCCTTGTGTCCGTCGCCTTCG
>VAYE01000090.1 GCA_005883235.1 Actinomycetota bacterium | reverse complement strand
CGAGAGCACCCGGCCGCCGAGGTAGCGCACTCCTGCGGCGAGCCAGATCGTCGAATATCCGCGCGAGCCGCCGATCTCGAGCACCTCGCAGTCGGTCTGGGGCGCGACGAATGCGAAGAGGAACTGCCCCGTCGTCCGGGCCACCTGCCGCGCCCGGAGCTCCCGCGCCACGCCTTCCTCGCGCTCGCGGGCGTCCTCCTCCTCGAGCCGCGCGAGAACCTCGCGAACGCGTTCGTCAAGCAACGGCGGCCCCGGCAATCGCCCGCTCGACCTCGGCTCGTACGACGCAGTCGGCGAGGTGGTCGTTGACGACGCCGCACGCCTGCATCGTCGCGTACACGGTCGTCGGGCCGACGAAGCGGAACCCGGCGGCGCGGAGGCTCTTCGACAGCGCGACGGACTCTGGGGTCGAGGCGCGCCAGTCGGCCGGGGTCCTCGGCGCGGCCGCCACGCGGCGGTACGACCACACGACCTCCGGAAGCGGCGTGCCGGCCTGCCGCAGCTCGAGTGTCGCGCGCGCGTTCGCGATCGCCGCCTCGATCTTCCCGCGATGGCGCACGATGCCGGCGTTCCCGAGCAGCCGCTCGACGTCGCGCGGCCCGAACTCGGCGACCTCCTCCGGATCGAAGCCCGCGAACGCGGCCCGGAAAGCCGCTCGCTTCCGCAGGATCGTCAGCCACGACAGCCCGGACTGGAAGCCTTCGAGACAGAGCCGCTCGTAGAGGCCGCGCTCGTCGGTTACCGGCCGGCCCCACTCGAGGTCGTGGTACTCGACGTACGCAGGATCCGCGCTGTCCCAGCAGCGTCGAACCTCGCTCACGCCACCTCGACCTTGATGATCCCCTCCTCGACGCGCACCGGGAACGTCTCCACGGGATAAACGGCCGGAAGGGTCAGCGGTTGCCCGCTGCGGATGTCGATGTGCGCCCCGTGCCGCGGGCAGACGGCGTACCCCTCCTCGAGGTCGAAGTCGCCCTCGCAGAGCGGGCCGTCGTCGTGCGAGCAACGGTCCTCGATCGCGTAGAGCTCGCCGTCCAGGTTGTAGACCCCGATGGAGAGCTCGCCCGCGTGGACGATCTTCACCTCGCCCGGCGGCAGCTCGTCGAGCGGCCCGACGTCGAGCTCCGCCGCCACGCCCTAGCCGAGGGTGAGATCGTCGAGCCCGGCCGCCTCTTCGGGCAGCGGCGTGCCCTTGCCCTTGTGGAGCGCGACCTTGAGCGTCCACAGCCCGAGCAGCGCGCACTTGAGCCGGATCGGCGTGAGCGGGATCCCGACCTCCTCGAGGAGCTCGTCTCTGGAGAGGTCGGCCACCTCCGACGCGCTCCGGCCCTTCACCATCTCCATCAGCATCGAGGTCGCCGCCTGGCTGATCGCGCAGCCACGGCCGGAGAACTTGACCTCCTCGATCGTGTCCCCGTCCGGCTCGAAGCTGACGTAGATCGAGACCTCGTCCCCGCAGAGCGGGTTCTGGCCGTCCGCCGTCGCGTCGGCGTCCTCGATCACCCCGTGGCCCCGCGGGTTCTTGTAGTGGTCGAGGATGACCTCGCGATACAGCTGGTCGAACTCGTTCATGCGAAGAGCTTCCGCGCCTTCTGCACGCCCTCGACCAGCCGGTCGACCTCCTCGGGGAGGCTGTAGAGGTAGAAGCTCGCGCGGTTCGTCGCCGCGACACCGAGCTTCGCCATCAGCGGCTGGCAGCAGTGGTGGCCGGCACGGATCGCCACCCCGTCCATGTCCAGCACCTGCGCCACGTCGTGCGGGTGGACGTCGCCGAGGTTGAACGAGACGATGCCGGCGCGGCGGTCGGGCGGCGGCCCGTAGAGCTTGATCCCCGGCACGTCGCCGAGTCCCTCCAGCGCCTGCGCCGCGAGCTCCTGCTCGTGCTCCTCGATCGCGTCGAGGCCGATCTCCGTCAGGTAGTCGACCGCCGCGCCGAAGCCGACGGCCTCGGCGATCGGCTGCGTCCCGGCCTCGAACTTGGCGGGGATCTGTCCCCACGTCGTCCGCTCGAGGTTGACGGCGCGGATCATGTGCCCGCCCAGGTTGAAGGGAGCCATGCCCTCGAGGAGCTCGGCCCGGCCCCAGAGCGCGCCGACGCTCGTCGGGCCGCACATCTTGTGCGCCGAGAAGGCGAGGAAGTCGCAGCCCAGGGCCTGGACGTCGATCGGGTGGTGCGGCGCGGCCTGGGCGGCGTCGCAGACCATGATCGCGCCGCGCTCGTGCGCCCAGGCGGAGAGCTTCTCGACGGGATTGATCGTGCCGAGTGCGTTCGAGACGAGGTTGTTCGCGACCACCTTTACACGCTCCGAGCCGGCGACCTCGTCCAGCGAGTCGAGCCGCAGCTCTCCGTTGTCGTCGAGCGGGATCGCGCGGAACGAGGCCCCCGTGCGCTGCGCGATGTACTGCCAGGGCACGAAGTTCGAGTGGTGCTCGAGCTCGGTCACGAGCACGACGTCGCCCGGCCCCAGGTTGTCGAGCCCCCACGCGTAGGCGACTAGGTTGAGGCCCTCGGTCGCGCCGCGGAGGAACACGATCTCGCGCGCCGCGGGCGCGTTGATGAACCGCGCGACCTTCTCGCGGGCCCCCTCGTACTCCGCCGTCGAGCGCTCCGAGAGCGTGTAGACGCCGCGATGCACGTTCGCGTATGAGGTCTCGTAGAAGGTGCGCAGCTTGTCCAGCACCTGACGCGGCTTCTGCGAGGTGACCGCCGAGTCGAGGTACGCGAGCGCCTTGCCGTTGATCTCCTGCTCGAAGATCGGAAAGTCGGCGCGGAGCTTCTGCGCGTCGAGCTTCCTGCTGGTCTGAACGGCCACGGACCTATCGTACCGAGGCCCCTCGGGGCCGAGCCTCAGCCGCTCTCGGGGCGGGTCCGCTCGAACCCGACGATCCGCCAGATCAGCGTCGGCTCCTCGAACGTCGGCTCCAGGCCGCGCGCTCGGGCGGCGGCGAAGATCGACGCCGCCGGGTGGATGAACGTCCGGAACTCCGTCCGAGTGAGGGCGAAGTAGACGTTGAAGAGGCGCCACGCGATCCGATGCGGAAGGCCGTCGGGCGGAAAGCTCAGCACGAGCCGGCGGCGAGCACGCGCGGCGGCCGCTCCGACCAGGGCTTCCGGGTCGGGGTAGCAGCAGACGACGCGGTGGAGCACGACGTCGTCCGCCGGCTCGATCTCGTCGGCGTCGCGGACGAAGTCGCCGAGCCGTCGCTCGACGCGGTCCTCGACCCCGGCCTCCTGGAGGAGCTCGGCGGCGAGCGGCTCGTACTCGGGCGAGAGCTCGACGTTCGTCGTTCTCGCCGCGCCCGCCTTCAGGAGCTCGAGCTGGATCGCGCCGATTCCGCCGCCGACCTCGAGCACCGAGTCGCCCTCGACGCCGCGCGCCGTGAGGAAACCGGCGATGCGGCCTGCGGCACCGTCGAGCCCGCGCCGGCGGTACTTACGCAGGTCGCGCTTCGCCGTCTTCTCGCCGAAGACCTTCCGGTATCCGGCCGGGGTGCAGCAGGAGGCCATCACGCGAGTCTAGGCTTCCAGAGGTGCAGGCAATCACGCCGATGATCTCCTACGAGGACGTCTCCACGGCTGCCGAGTGGCTCGTACGCGCCTTTGGCCTCCGCGAGGAGCTTCGCTACGAGGAGCCGAACGGGCGCGTCTCGCACGTCGAGCTCAGGCTCGGGGAGGGCGCGGTCATGCTGGGCAACCCGAGCCTCGACTACGAGAGCCCGAAGCGCCATCGCGAGACGTGCGCTGCGGCGGCGAAGTGGTCTCGGACTCCCTTCGTCGTCGACGGCGTCCACGCGTACGTCGACGACGTGGACGCGCACTTCGAGCGGGCGAAGGCAGCCGGAGCGCGCGTTCTCTCAGAGGTCGAGGACACGCCGTCCGGCGATCGCCACTACCGGGTCGAGGATCTCGAGGGCCACCGTTGGATGTTCGCGCAGCACGTTCGCGACGTCCCGCCCGAGGAGTGGGGCGCTCAGTGAGCGGGCCGCTGCTTCGGAATCCGTAGCGCGGGCGTCGCGATCCGCGGGATCTTGACCGGCGGCGCCGCGTCCGGGTGCACGACCCGGTGCGTGCCCGGCTCGTAGTAGCGAATCGGGAAGGCGTTCAGCACGAGCTTCCCGCCCTTCGCGCGGAGCAGCCGCCGCTGCGGGTCCTCTGCCTGCCCGGTGACGTTCATCGGCACGCCGGAGCCCGTGTAGAGCAGCACGTCGTGCAGGAGATGGCCGCTGCGCGTGAACGGATAGACGTTGCGAAGCGGCACGCCGTCGTACGCGATGCCGGGAGCGTATTGCTGCGCCGCGGGCAGGTAGAAGATCGTCTGCCTCGTCGGCGGGCGATGGGCGAGATGGACGAGGACTGGGACGCCGGCGAGGAGGAGCACGAGGTTCACGATCGGACGCGGGCGCAGCTTCAGCCCCAGCCAGATCGAGACGATCGTCGCCCCGACGATGAGGAGGAGCCCGTCCAAGCCGCTGTCCAGGCGAGGGACGATCGGATAGGCGGTCGACCAGGGCGCCCCGATGAGCAGGGCGATCACCGCCACGACGACGTACGCGCGGACGACCCACCAGATCGGCGCGAGCCGGCGAAGCTCCTGCACGCGCGGATGGCGGACGAGTCGGCGGGCGACCAGCACGGCGCGGCTGGGCACCCGACTGCCCGCAGCGGGAGCTTCGTGGAGCCCGGCTGCGGCACGCAGCTCGGCGGCGAACTCCTCTGGCGGACCGAGGGAGGCCGAGACGTCGCCGCCGGTCTCCGACGCCGCCTCGACGAGCGATGCCTCGACCTCGGCGAGCAGATCGTCGCGCTCCGCGGCCGGAAGGTCGGCAAGGGCCGCACGAACCGCTGCCAGGTAGCTCTGCACGCCGTTGGATGGGGTCATGCGGTCACCTCCACGTTGAACTCGAGCAGGTTCGTCAACGTGCGCGAGAAGCCGCCCCAGACGGCGCGGGCTTCGTCGAGCTGGGCGCGGCCACGGTCCGTGATGCCGTAGTAGCGGCGGTGCGGGCCTTCGTCCGACGGCATGACGTACGACGTGAGCGCCCCGGCTCGATAGAGCCGCCGCAGCGTCCCGTAGACGGACGCGTCGCCGACGTCGGCGAGCCCGGCGGCCCGCAGCCGCCGCAGGACGTCGTAGCCGTATCCGTCCTGCTCGGCGACGACGGCGAGCGCCGCGGCGTCGAGGGTCCCGCGGAGGAGCTGGCTGACATCCACGCGCCAGACACTACTACGCGGTGCGTACTAGCGCAAGCGGCGCGCTCAGGTCTGCGGGATGCGGGCCTCGAGCGCGGACGCCAGCGCTTCCCGCACGGGCTCGAGCTCGACGCGGTCCAGCACTTCCTGGAAGAAGGCGCGGACGATCAGCCGCTCCGCATCGGGTCGCGTGAGACCGCGGGCCATCGCGTAGAACAGCTCGTCGCGGTTCACCGGGCTCACCGTGGCTCCATGGGTGCAGCGGACGTCGTTCGCCAGGATCTCCAGGCCCGGGATCGAGTCGGCATGGGCCTTCGGGGACAGGAGCAGGTTCCGGTTCTCCTGGTAGGCGTTCGTCTTCTGCGCGTCCTTCTCGACGCGGATCATTCCGCGCCAGACCGAGGTCGCTTCGTCACGAAGTGCGCCTTTGAACGCGAAGTCGCTCGTCGTCGACGGAGCCATGTGCTCCTGGAACGTGTCGTAGTCGAGGTGCTGCTTGCCGTCGGCGAAGTAAGCGCCCGTCACCCGCGAGGTGGCGCCCTGGCCGGCGAGATCGTTCTGGATGCGCGTCTTGCCCTTCTTCGAACCGAAGCCGCCGGCCACCCAATCGAGCTCCGCGTCGCGCTCCACACGCGCATGGTGCGAGGCGAAGTGCCACGTCTCAGGCGACAGGTTCTGGAGCGACACGTACTCGAGCTTCGCGCCCTGCTCGACGAAGAGCTCGACGACGGTGTTCGAGTACGCCTCGCCTTCGCTCGCCGACGCGTACTCCTCGACGAGCGAGAAACGCGAGCCCTCGCCCGCGATCACGAGCAGGCGCCAGAACGGCGCGTAGACGCGCACGTAGAGTGGCTTCTCGAGCTCGAGCCCCTTCGGGACGTGAACGAGCAGCCCGTGCTGCCAGAGCGCCGCGTTGTGGGCAGCGAACTTCTCGTCCGAGCCGATCAGCTGCCCGAGCCGCTCGTGTCCCTCGTGGAGCGGCTCGAAGACGACGTCCTGCGGCGCCCGGCCGATCTCGATGCCGTTCTCCGTCACCGTGGCCAGCCCGGCCACGTCCAGATCCAGCATCGTCCCGGTGTCTGACACCGGGACGTGGCCGTTCGAGGCAAAGGCTTCGGGATCGAAGCCGCGCAGGTCGGTGAAGCGCCACGACTCGTCGGCCGTCGTCGGCATCGGCAGCGCGCGGTAGCGCTCCAGC
>VAYE01000089.1 GCA_005883235.1 Actinomycetota bacterium | reverse complement strand
TCCCATCGCCGTCGGTGTCCTTCTGGTCGGCGTTGCTGATGGTCGGGCAGTTGTCCACGCCGTCGAGCACCCCGTCGCCATCATCGTCGTTCTCGCAGGCGTCGCCGACGCCGTTCCCGTTCGCGTCCTCCTGCCCCGGGTTCGCGACCCGCGGGCAGTTGTCGGCGTTGTCGGGGTGGCCGTCGTTGTCGTCATCGGGGTCGCACGCGTCACCGAGCGCGTCCCCGTCGTTGTTCGCTTGGTCCGGGTTCGCAACGGTCACGCAGTTGTCGTTCTGATCGGCGAATCCGTCGTTGTCGTCGTCGGGGTCGCACGCATCGCCCTTCCCGTCGCCGTCGGTGTCCGTCTGGTCAGCGTTGCTGACAGTGGAGCAGTTGTCACTCGCATTCAAAACCCCGTCGCCGTCGATGTCGGGGTCGCACGCATCGCCCTTCCCGTCGCCGTCGGTGTCCGTCTGGTCAGCGTTGCTGACAGTGCGGCAGTTGTCACTCGCATTCAAAACCCCGTCGCCGTCGATGTCGGGGTCGCACGCATCGCCCTTCCCGTCGCCGTCGGTGTCCGTCTGGCTCGTATTGCTGACGGTCGGGCAGTTGTCGGACGAATCGGCCACCTTGTCGTTGTCGTCGTCGGGGTCGCACGCATCGCCGCCGTCGTCCGCGTGATCGCTGTTGAGCTGATCGACGTTCGAGACGGCCGGGCAGTTGTCCGTTTTGTCCGAGAAGCCGTCGTGGTCCTTGTCGGGGCGGCGCTTGAAGATCGTGACCGCGTTGCTCTGGAGCGCCGGGACGTACGCGTTCGTGCCATCCGGGCTGAATGAGAGCGCATTCGGGCCATCGAGTTGATGCCCCAAGACGCACCCGGAGGCGCCGCCCTGTGTGATGCAGCCGGCATTCTGCGGGAGACGGGTGAGCGCCCCGGTGGTCGCATCGCGCGTGAAGATCGTGATGGCGTCTGCGTCTGCTGGTGCACCCGGCGGTCCGAAGGGGGCCGACGTGACATACACGTTCGCGCCGTCGGGGCTGAGGCTCACGCTTGTGGGGAAGTCGAGTGGGCGCGTGTCTTTGCAGCCGGCCCCGCCGCCGTGCCGATAGCAGCCGGTGGTCCCAGTAACGAGCTTCGTCAGCTCGCCGGTGGTGGTGTTGCGGGTGTACGCCGTGATCGCCTTGCTCGTCTGCGCGGCGACGTACACATGCTTGCTGTCGGGGCTGACCACCACGTCGTGGGGCGCGTCGATGTTCGACCCATCAAAGCAACCCTCGTCGCCCGTCTCGTCGAGGCATCCGGCCGTCCCCGACGGCTGCGTGAGGGCGCCTGTCGTCGTGTTCCGCGTGAACACGGCCACCGAATCCGAGACCTCGGAGGCCACGTAGACCGCCCGCCCGTCGGGGCTCACCGCTACGGCCTGCGGGCCGTCGAGCGCCCGGCCGTCCGTACATGAGGCGTCGCCGGTGTTCGCGATGCACCCCTTCTTCGGGCCGATCGCCGTCTGCGAGAGCTGCCCGGTCGAGGGCTTACGTGCGAAGATCGCCAACGCGTCGGAGAACCGGCCCGTGACGTAGACGTTCTGATCCAAGGGGTCGATCGCGATGTCGGTGGCGTTCTTGAGGCCTACGCCCTGGTTGCAGTCACCGCCGTTGCCGCTGTCCGAGATGCAGCCATCCTTTCCCGCGAGCTGCGTGATCTGCCCGGTCGAGGTATCGCGGGAGAAGATCGCCACCGCTCCCGGCGCGATGACGTTCCCGTGGTTGTCGGTGCCATCCTGGGAGCCGGCCACGGCGTACAGGTACTTGCCGTCGCTCGTGATGACGGTCTTGCGTACGCCGTCGATCCCCCGGCCCTGCACGCAGCCACCCGAACCGTCGATGGTCACGCACCCGGCGCTGCCGGGCAGCGGCGTCAGCGCCCCGGTGGTCGTACTGCGCGAATAGATCAGGATCGCGTCGCCGGTGTTACTCGTGCCGCCGCTGTTCGGGATCGGCGAGGTGACGTAGGCGAACAGGCCGTCGGAGCTGACCGTGACCGAGCTCGGGTTCGTGGCCGTGATCCCACCGGCGAGCTGGGCGAAAGCGTCGGGGTCGGCCGCCGTGGCGGACGTAGGCAGCAGCGCCAGGAGAAGAATGGCCCCTCCCAGGATCCAACCCGGTATCGCGCGCGGCGGGTACGTCATCGGGGTACGCCATTTCCAGGCTACCCCGCTACGGCGTCATGGGCAAGCGGTCCAGACTCACCTCCCGACGCGGAACCCACGCGGCTGGCCAGGCGCCCCTAGGCCTACGCCTTGGGCTGGATGTTCTGGTTGACCCGGAACAGGTTCTCCGGGTCGTAGGTGGCCTTCACGGCCGCCAACCGGTCGTAGTTGGCGCCGTAGCTGGCGCGGACCCGCTCCTGACCCTCCTCCATCATCATGTTCACGTACGCGCCCCCGGCCGAATACGGGTGAAGCGCCTCCTGGTAGTCGATGCTCCAGCGGCGGATGGCGTCCACGTTGGCCGGGTCCGGATCGACCCCGGCGAAGACCGCGCCATATGTCGCGTCGCGGTAGCCCCAGGCCGTGTCGGACGGCCCGACGTCATGGGCGGCGCCGTCGATCGGGTACAGATGCATGGTGGACTTCCACGTCGGCATCTCGGCACCGAACCGCGCGTGGATCTCGACCGCCTCGTCCGGGATCTCCCTGACGAAGTCGGCGCGCCAGTACCACTGGTCGCCAGCCGGGTAGACCGCGTCAAACGCGCCCTGGATCGCCGGGTGCGGCATCGGAGCCGGCCCGTGCAGCAGCGGCTCCGGAAGGGCGTCGAGCAGCGGCGACATGTGGGCGGCGGCTGCCTCCTCGTCCGCGCCCGCGTAGCACCACACGACCCCGCAGACCTTGCGCATGTGCAGCTCCTCGGGGAACGGCGGCCCGGGCGGCACCGAGCCGAACAGGAAGAAGCCATTCAGGTCGCGGGGCGCCTTCGGCAGGAAGTCGCGGTAGGCCGCGAGAACCTCCGCGCCGCTCTCGACCGGCCAGAACGTCGGCCCGGCGACGACTGTGTCGAGCTCGTGCAACCGGAAGAGGAAGGAGGTGACGACGCCGAAGTTGCCGCCGCCGCCCCTGATCGCCCAGTAGAGGTCGGGGTTCTCGTCCGCGCTGGCGCCGACGCGCTCGCCGCTCGCGAGCACGATCTCGGCCTCGAGCAGGTTGTCGATCGCCAGCCCGTGCTTGCGGGTGAGATGGCCCAGACCGCCGCCGGGTGTGAGCCCGCCGACTCCGGTGGTCGAGATGATTCCACTCGGCGTGGCCAGCCCGTGCTCGTTCGTGGCGCGATCGACCTCACCCCAGGTGCAGCCGCCGCCGACCCGAACCGTGCGCGCCTCTGGGTCGACCGCGACGTCGCGGAGCAGGGACAGATCGATGACGACCCCGTCGTCAACCGTTCCCAGCCCGGCGCCGTTGTGGGCACCGCCACGGATGGCAAGCGGCAGGTCGTGGTCACGGGCGAATCCAACGGCCTTGACCACTTCGTCCGGGCTCGCGCAGCGAGCGATCAGCGCGGGCCGCTTGTCGATCATGGCGTTGAAGACCTTGCACGCCTCGCCGTATTCGGCGTCCTCCGGTCCGATCAGCGCTCCCTGGAAAGAGCCCAGCTCCTCGCGTGCGGCGGCTGTTGCTGTGGCGACACTGCTCATGCTGTCCTCCTGGTTCGCATCTCCGTGACGTCAGGAAGCCTCGCGGCTCGGTCGCGTCCTGTCATGACGCGAGCTGACCTACTTTCTCGCCCGCTCGGCGAGAGGGAATAATCAGATCTGACTATGGTGGAATCGGAAGCCCTCGTGACGCACGATCTTCCAGGCCCGCTCAGCCTCACCTCGACGTTTCCGTTCGTTGGGCGCTCGGCCGAGTTGGAGCGGCTCCGGACACTCCTGCCGAGCGCCGAGGGGGAGGGCCGACGGGTAGTCCTGCTCGGCGGCGAGCCCGGCTCGGGGAAGAGCCGGCTCGTGCGGGAGTTCGCCGGCGAGGCGGCGAGGGACGGCGTACTTGTGCTCTACGGCGCCTGCGACGCCGAGGTGCGGAACCCGTACGGACCGTTCGTCGACGCGCTCGACCAGCTGGCGCGTGCCACCGAGCCCGAGGAGCTGCGCGCCGCCGTCGGCGCCGGCGGCGGCGAGCTCACGCGGCTGCTCCCCGATCTGGGCGCCCGGCTGGGCGATCGCCCGCCCGCTTTGGAGGCCGATCCGGACACTGAGCGCCACCGGCTGCACACCGCCGTTGCCGACCTGCTGGCACGCGTCACCCAACGCCGCCCGGCGCTGTTGGTGCTGGAAGATGCGCACTGGGCCGACGCCCCGACGCTTCTGCTCTTGCGTCACCTGGCACGTGTCGGAAACGCCCGCGTACTCCTGATAACCACCTTCCGGGACACCGAGGCCGACATGCCCGAGACGCTCTCGGAGACGCTCGCCGACTTGCGTCGTTACGACGTCGTCCGGCTGCAGGTCCCCGGTCTCTCCGGCGAGGACGTAGCGGAGTTCGTCCGGCGCGCCGGCGGAGCCGAGCCCGGCTCCGAGCCGCTCGAGCTCGCGCGGGCGATCCGCGACCTCACCGACGGAAACGCGTTCCTCGTCTGCGAGCTCTGGCGCGCCCTCGTCGAGACGGGGGCGATCGAGCTCAGCGGCGGGACGATCCGGGTCACGCGTTCGCCGGCCGAGCTCGGGAGCCCTGAGAGCGTCCGCGAGGTCGTGAGTCAGCGGCTCTCGCGCCTGGCGCCGCGGACCACTGACCTCCTCGAGCTCGCGGCCACAGCGGGGGCGGAGTTCGAGCTCAGCGTTGTCGGAGGCGCGACCGGGCTCGGCGAGCCCGAGCTGCTCGCGGCGTTCGACGAGGCCGTCCGCAGCGGGATGATCGAGGAGGTCCCCTCACGCGGCCTGGCCTGGCGCTTCACCCACGAGCTCGTGCGGCGGGCGCTTTACGACCGGCTGTCCGGGATCAGGCGAGCGGAGCTCCATCTTCGGGTGGGAGAGGCGCTCGAGGCCACCGAGGCGCGCTCCGGCCGGACGCTCGCCGATCTCGCGCATCACTTCGCCGCCGCCGCGCCCTTTGGTGGCCCCGAGCGCGCAGTCGAGTACAACGTGCTCGCGGCTCGGGCCGCCGTCGCCGCGCTCGCCTTCGACGAGGCGGCGGCGCGGCTGCGCACCGCGCTGGGGCTGGGGATCGACGACCCGCAGGAACGCGCCGAGGTCTGCCTCGAGCTTGGCAATGCGAGCCACCGGGGCGGGAAGGCGCCCGACGCGCTGGCGGCGTTCAGGGCGGCGGCCGACATCGCCCGCGAGCTCGAGAACGCAGCGCTGCTAGCTCGAGCGGCGACCGGCTACGAAGACGCCTGCTGGCGCCCGGGAATGCACGACCAGGGCGCGGTCGAGCTCTTGGAGGAGGCAGCCGCGGCGCTCGGCGAAGAGGACTCCGAGCTGCGTGTCGGGCTGCTCAGCGGCCTCGCTCGGGCGCTCGACTTCCAGGGCTACCGCGAGCGCGGGGCGATCGTCCGGAGGGCCGCAGTCTCGATGGCGCGGCGGCTGGGGGATCGCGCCGGGCTCGCCGCCGTCCTGGTGCGTTCGTACTGGTCGCGCGGGACCACCTCGGTCGACGAGATCCTCGACATGCTCACGGAGGCCAGGGACATCGCCGACGATCTGGGCAACACCGAGATCCGTGTCGAGGCGATGTCCTGGCGCGTCCCTGCCTTCGTCGCCCTCTGCGATCTCGATTCGGCGAGACGAGAGATCCCCGCCCTGCACGAGATCGCCGAGCAGACTGCTCAGCCGTTCCTCATCCACGTGGCCCAGCACTATGGCTCCGCCATCGCGCTCTGCGACGGGCGCCTCGAGGAGGCAGAGGTCCTGGCTCGGCGCTCGCACGACTGGAGCCGCCTGCTGACCGGACGGGACCCCTCGGGCGTCTACGGGATCCAGATGTTCAGCATTCGGCGCGAGCTCGGGCGCCTGCCGGAGCTCGCCCCGATGATCAGGATCCTGGCCAGCGAGGGCACGCCGGACGCGCCTTGGCGGCCCGGGCTCGTCGCGCTGCTCGCCGAGCTCGGCATGGAGGCGGAGGCGAGGCGAGAGCTGTCGCGGCTGGTCGCCGACGGGCTCGACCCCTTCCGTGAGTCCCTCTGGCTCGCCGCGCTCGCCTACCTGACGGACGCCTCGTCGGCGCTCGGCGACGAGGCCGCGGCGGCGCTCCTCTACCCGGAGTTCGAGCCGCTAACAGGCACAAACGTGATGATCGGCCATCTCGTCTCCTGCTACGGCGCCGCCGACCGCTACCTCGGCATGCTCGCGGCCACCCTCGGCGAATCCGAGCGCGCGGAGGAGCACTTCGAGCGCGGCATGGAGCTGAACCGCCGCATGGGGGCGGTGACCTGGCTCGCGCACACGGAGTACGAATACGGGCGCTTCCTGCTCGCCCAGCGCCGCCGCGATGACCGCGCCCGGGCCGACGCGTTGCTTCGCGAGGCCACGGGGTTGGCGGAGCGCATCGGCATGGCCGGGCTCCTGGCCAAGATTCGCGCGCTGGGCTCTCCCGCGCCCGGGGCCGCTCTGCCCGACGGCCTCTCTCCCCGGGAGGTGCAGATCCTCGGACTGGTGGCTCAGGGTCTCAGCAACCGGCAGGTGGGCTCGACACTGTCGATCAGCGAGCACACAGCCGCGAACCACGTGCGCAGCATCCTGCGCAAGACAGGCTGTGCGAACCGGACCGAGGCCGCCTCCTATGCGCATCGGCACGGGCTCGCCCCGACCGTCTAGGATCGGGATGACATGCCGCTCTACATGATCGAGCGCAAGTTTGCCGACAAGCTCGACCTGACGAGCGACGACGTCAAGCTGATCGAGGAGGTCAACGCCGACGAAGGCATTCGCTGGCTCTTCTCGTTCCTGAGCGCGGACCGGCGTCGGACCTACTGCCTTTACGAGGCACCCTCTCCTGAGGCGATCATGTCCGCTGCCCGTCGGGCGGACGTCCCGGCGGACGAGATCGTGGAGGTCGGTCCCGCCGCGCCGGAGTTGTCGGGACGGTTGAGGGACTGGGCGGACGCGGTCCCTTCGAGCTGA
>VAYE01000301.1 GCA_005883235.1 Actinomycetota bacterium | reverse complement strand
CGTCGATCGGCGCACACCCGGTCGCGCTCGACGCGGCAGGCGATGCGACGACGGCATGGCGGACGCGAGCACCGTTCGGGCGGAGGCGAGGCAGGCCGCCTCCGGCGTATGGGGCGCGCCGGCGCTCCTCTCACGGCCCGGCTTCGCCGCTCCGGTCGGACCGAGCCTGGCCGTGGACGCCGCGGGCGACGCCGTCGTCGCCTGGTCGCTCTCCGGCGTCGTCCAGGCGTCGTTCCGGGACGGCGCCTCCGGCACGTGGGCCGGGACCGTCGACGTCGGCTCCGGCACCGATCCCCGCGTGACGCTCGACGCGGCCGGGGACGCCGTCGCGGTCTGGGCCGACGACGGGGCGGTCCGGTCGTCGACCCGGCCGGCGGCGACGAGGACCTGGTCTGCGCCGGTCGACCTCGGGCCCGGAGCCGAGCCCGCCGTGGCCGTCGATCCCGCCGGCGACGCGGCCGTCGTCTGGATCAGCGCGGGTGCGGTGCAGGCGTCGTTCCGGGCCGCCTCGTCGGGAACGTGGTCGGCGCCGGTCGACCTCGGCCCCGGCTCGGAGCCGCAGGTCGCTCTCGGCCGCACCGGCAACGCCGCGGCGGTCTGGGCCGACGGAACGCTGCGGGCGGCCCTGCGGCCGGTCGCGTCGGCAACGTGGCTCCCGGCGGTCGAGGTTTCGGCGGCCGGTGCTTCGGGCGGCGAGCTGGCGACGGACGGAGGCGGCAACGCGCTCGCGGGCACTGGAGCGGAGCGCCGCCGATCCGGTACGCGTACGGCTGGCTGCTGAACGCGCGTCCCATTCCGGCGGCCCGGCGGCGGACGTACCGCATCCGGCGGGGGGACGCCGGGTCACGCCTGGCCTGCCGCGTCGTGGCCTCGAGCGGCTCGCGCTCTCGCACGGCGACGTCCCGGGCGGTGCGCGTGGCCGCCACATAACCGCGGTTACACTGCCGGGCCATGGGGGTCGGCCACTCCGTGCTCGTCGTCGACGACGAGCCGTCGATTCGGCTTCTCTGCAAGGTGAACCTCGAGCTCGAGGGCTACCGCGTGCTCGAGGCGGACACCCTCGCCGAGGCTCGGCGCCACCTGCGCGAGAACGACGTCGACGCCGTCCTGCTCGACGTGCACGTCGGCGCGGAGGACGGGCGCAAGCTCGTGCAGGAGATCCGCTCCGTTCGGCCGTCGACCGGAATCGCGCTCTTCTCCGGGTCCTCCGAGGTCGGCGCGGCCGCGAGCGCAGGGGCGGACGCCGTCATCCCCAAGCCGTTCGTGCTCGAGCACCTGATCCGAACCGTCGGGCGGCTCGTGCATGGAGCCCGGGTATAGGTTCGTATAGATTCCTTCAGTCAATGAGCGCGACCGCCGTCCGAAGCCCCACCGAGTACGAGTCCCAGCTCCAGCGCTACCTCTTCGAGCGCTCGGAGGAGGGGCGGGCCGTGCGCGTCGGCGAGAAGGAAGTCTCCGAGCAGGCGGCCATCGTCGCGCGCTACGCCGACCTCTTCAGCCGCGAGCAGCTCGAGGCGCTCCGCTCGGCCGAGGACGAGGCAGACGCCGACAGCGGCGAGCGCGAGCGGCTCTACCGGCTCCGCAAGGCCTGCGAGGCCGGTCTCCTCGTCGCCGAGCTCGCCGAGCGGGACGACGCGCTCGAGAATGCGATCCTCGCCGCGCGCGTCACCTTCCGGGGAGAGGAGCTGCCCCTTCGGTCGGCCCAGGCGCGCCTCGCGATCCTCACGGACTACCGCGAGGCGATCTCGCTCCGCGAGCTCGAGGGCGCGCTCGTCGACGCCGCCGAGAAAACGGGCACGAGCTTCGTCGCGCTCCGCGAGCGGTGGTTCGACCGCCTGCTCGGCTCCGAGCGCGCCGAGCACCCGACGTCGCACCACAGCTCGTTCCTGCGTCGCTTGACGCCGCTCGACTCGACCTACACGAAGGAGCGCTCCGTCGAGGTCTGCCTCGAGACCCTGGAGCGGCTCGGCTTCCGGCTGGCCGACGACCCGAACATCCGGCTCGACCTCGACGACCGGCCGCAGAAGTCACCGCGCGCCTGCGTGATCGCCTCCGACCCGCCGCAGGTCGTGCACCTGATCACGAGGGCGCAGGGAGGTCTCCACGACTACCAGGCCTTCCTCCA
>VAYE01000303.1:2266-5403 GCA_005883235.1 Actinomycetota bacterium | reverse complement strand
CACGCGCCGCGCCATGTCGTCGGGGTCGCCGAGCCAGATCGTCCACGACGTCGGCGGCCCGATGCGCGAGAGCCCGAGCAGGCGCCAGACGGGCAGCTCGACGAGCCGCCCGCAGAGGTCGTGGAGCGCCGCGTCGATCGCGGAGCGGGCAGCGAACTCGTGCTTTGGGAGGCGGTCGAGGATGTCCTCGAGCGCGAACGGGTCGTCTCCGACGAGCTCGGCGTGCTCTTCGACGTACTCGAGCGCCGAGGCTGCCGACTCGTCGTAGCGCTCGATCGGAGCGGCCTCGCCGAAGCCGCGTACGCCTTCGTGCTCCAGCTCGACCTGGACGACCTCGGCCGTGTCTTGCGCCGAGCGCGAGATGACGAACGTCTCGCCGAGACGCAGCGTCACGACACGGCCCGAGACCTGCACGGGGGTACACTACGCACCCCGCGCCCGTAGCTCAGGGGATAGAGCGCGCGCCTCCGGAGCGCGAGGTCGCAGGTTCGATTCCTGCCGGGCGCACTCCCCTCGGAAGTCCGGCCGCCTTTCGGGGGCCATGACGACTTCCTCGGGGTGCTTCTCCGAGGTGCGGTGGTGGGCCGCAGCCGCCATGTCGGCTGCGGGTCCTAGCGGATCGCGCGCGGCGCCGCCGAGGCGTGCTCGGCGAGCTCGGCTGCCCGTTCGAGCACCTTGAACGCCTCTTCGGTGCGATTCGCTTCGCGGAGCATGTCGGCCCAGGCGCGGCAGGCCTGCACGGCCTCGCGCCATTCACCGCGCTGCCCGAGGAGCTCGACCGCTTCGCTGAATCCTGCGGTGGCATCTCCGATGTTCCCTCGCAGCGAATGGGCGAGACCGAGCGCAAAATACGCGCTCCCGAGCGGCGCGTCGCCAGTCAGCTGCAGCGACTCCCGCGCTCGCTCGAGCGCCTCTTCTGGACGTCCGAGAAGGGCCTCGCGCTTCGCTTCCTGCGCCCGGACTGCGCCCTTGTCGTGAGCGTCGCCGCCGAGCTCAAACAAGCGGTTTGCGACGTCCAGATGTGATCCGGCCGCCTCCGCTTGCCCGTCGAGGATGAGGATCTCGCTCGACAGAAGATGGGCACGGGCGAGATGGAGCGTGTCCTCAGTCGATTCGAGAAGCGCGATCGCGCGGCGAAGATGGCGAAGTGCAGGCTGCGCTTGGCCTTCCATGATCGCCAATCGAGCCAGGGACCAGAAAAGACGTATGCGGGCATACGGATCGAGGATCGTGCCCGCGGATGCGGTCAGGTCTGCGAGCACCTCGCGCGCCTCAGCGAAGCGACCTTGATTCGAGAGCGCGTAGCTGAGATGCGTGGCAAAGCGTACGCGCGCACTGGCATCGGTCGTCTCCGCCTTTGCCAGCTCGTCGAGGCATCTCTCGTACAGGTCAGCCGCTTGTTCCGGCCGGTCGAGGAAGATAGCCGCATCGCGGTCTCCCGCTTCTCGAGCTTCGCGCAAAACATCCCGTAGAGCATCTTCAGCCTCGTCGACGGACTCGCCGAGCCTGAGCCTCAGCTCGGCGTCCGAGAGCCGAATTTCGCGGTCCTCCTCGCTCGTCGTCGTGGATCCGGTCTCGAGGTACTGAGCGGAGAGCCCGAGCTTGCGGGCGAGCACGCGGATCGCACGAAGCGAAGGCTGGCGCTGCCCGCCTTCGATCCGAGAGATATAGGCGTAGCTCACCCCCGGGCCGGCGAGGTCCCGCTGGGACATTCCCTTCTCGAGGCGCAGTCGCCGCAGGCGCTGCCCAATCGTCTCGCCCACGCTCATGCCGCCTTCCCATCTTCGTCCATCGACTGCATCGTCGTCAACCTGCCGCAACGCGCTTGACAAACGTGTCTCTTGACAACCACACAGCGTCCCTTGCTTGATGCCGGGCTGTAAGCCCGGAGCGGCCGGGCCTCATCTTCATGAGTGAAAGGGGGTGACCCATGCTCGCACGGATTTGGGTGCAGCGGATCGCGCTGCTCACGTCGATGTTGGCGCTCGCTTGGATGTGCGCCGAGACCACGATCGGCCCGTAGTGCGGCCCTGCGGGGGCGGAGGAACTCTCCGCCCCCGCCATTCAGCGGAGGTCTAGGCGCAGGCCTTTCGGGGTAGGATGGCGAACATGGCCACGCGCGTGGACGACCCCCTCAGTACCGATGCCCAGCCTGCCCCGCATCAAGCGCACGCGCCCGCGCTCGCCGGCGGGCGAGGTCGCCGCACGCCCGGAACCCCGCGTCGCTGAGCTCGAGGCGCGCGGCCTCACCTGGGTTCATCTCGACCGGCCGACGCCCGAGGAGGCGAACGCGCTCGCCGAGCGCTTCGGTTGGCACCCGCTCGACATCGAGGACGTCCTCTCGAGGCGCCAGCGTCCGAAGATCGACGAGTACGCGGACGAGGGCTACCTCTTCGCCGTTCTGCACTTCCCCGTCTACGACAAGGCGATCCAGCGGCTGAACGCCGGCGAGCTCGACCTCTTCCTGGGCCAGGACCACCTCGTCACCCTCCCGTCGGTCGAGCTGCTCCCCGTGACGCGGCTCTTCCGCCGCTGCCAGGAAGACGAGGAGCTGCGCGACCGGCTCTTCTCGAAGGGGTCGGGCCGGCTGCTCTACGAGGTCCTCGACGATCTCTTCGACTATTGCTTCCCGATCCTCGACAAGATCGCGCACAAGCTCGACACGATCGAGGACGACATGTTCGAGGGCCGCGCCGAGGACGTCGTCCGCGACATCTCGAACGTCAAGCAGGAGATCATCAGCTACCGCAAGATCATCAAGCCCGAGCGCTCGACGCTGCGCCTGCTCGAGCGCCGGGTGGAGCGGTTCCTGCCCGAGGAGCTCGAGCTCTACTTCGACGACATCGTCGACGCGGCGGAGCGCATCTGGGACCTCCTCGACAACTACAAGGAGGTCGTGGACGGGCTCGAGGACACGAACGAGTCCGTCATCTCGCACCGCCAGAACGACGTCCTCCGCATCCTCACGGTCTTCAGCGTCGTCCTCCTGCCGCTGACGCTCATCACGGGCATCTTCGGCATGAACGTCCACTTCCCCGGGTTCGACTCCACGGCCGCCTTCTGGGCGATCGTCGGCTTCATGGCCGCGCTGGGCGTCGGGCTCGTCGCGTTCTTCCGCTTCAAGCGCTGGCTCTAAC
>VAYE01000303.1:0-2122 GCA_005883235.1 Actinomycetota bacterium | reverse complement strand
TCGAAGCGCACGTTCTGGATCCACTGCGTGAGCCGGAAGGGCGGCTGCACCTGCCAGAGGCCGATCCCGTTTCCAGCGTCGGCGACCCGCTTCCCGGCGAAGCCGAGTGAATCCGATGCGACCACGTACCGCACCCGCGGCCCGTGCCCGAACTTGTCGACGAGTCGCCCGTCCTCGAGCGGCCCGAGCGAGTCCTGCGGGATGCCTCCCGGGACTTGCGCCAGCAGCAGGTCGTAGACGCGGTGGAGCCTGCGGTTCCAGAAGAGGCTCTCCCAGACCGAGTTCCAGTAGACGTCGCCCGTGTAGAGGTAGGTGACCGGCCCCTGCGCATGGGCGTCGATCCAACGCGGGTGCGAGCCGACGGTTCCGGGTTGGACGAGGGTCGCCTCCGCGGCAACGACCCGGCTCGCGTTGATCGAGGCGCCCGCGAATGCGAGCAGGAGCGCGGCGGGGACGAGCCACGCGAAGCGGCGCGGAACGAGCGCGAAGGCCGCGGCAGCGGCGGCCGCGACCACGATCAGGACGAGCCTCAGGCTGAGGCCCGGCGCGTGGACGTGCAGACGGTGGAGCGGGATGACCGTGAGCGCGTCGGGAATCGTCGTGGCGGTGACGAGCCGCGCGGTCGGGAGGTACGAGACGAGGAGGAGCGCGGCGACCACCGCGGCGCCAGTCGCCGCGAGCGGCCGCGGCGCTCCGCGGTCGAGCCAGAGGGCGAGCGCGAGGAAGAGGATCGGCGCGAGCGCGAACAGGTTTCGTTCGGCGAGGTGTCCGACGTGCCGCGAGGCGAAGACGCCGACCTCCGCGACGAGCCAGACGGTCACGGACGCGGCCACCGCGACGTAGGCGCGCGCCGCCGCTCCGGCGGGTCGGCTGAACAGGAGCACCGCGAGGGCGCAGACGGGCACGAGCCCGGTGAAGACGAGGACGTCGGCGGCGTGGTAGAGGCAGAAGCGAAGCGCGTCGGCGAACGAGTAGTGGACCTCGCCGGCTGCCTGGTAGGCCCCGAAGACCTTGCTCGCCGGGCCGCCGTTCCGGAGCTGCCAGCCGGCCCAGCCGGCGCCGAGAGCTGCGAAGCCCGCGAAGGTGGGCCACAGGCGCGCAGCCCAGCGGATCTCGCGGTCGAGGAGCGCCTTGACCACCACCGCCGTGACGAAGGCCGGGATGAGCGCCGCCGCCTGCAACCGGGTCGCCGCCGCGAGCGCGATGGCGGCCAGGAGGAGCGCCTGCCGCACGAGCGTCGGACGGACGAGCGCGGAGGCCATCGCCCACGCGGCAAGCACGAGCACCGGATAGAGCACGACGTCGGTGAGGATCAGGCCCGAGTAGGCGAGGTCCGGAATCGCCAGCGCAAGCGCCGCCGCGAGCAGCGCGAAGCGGGTCGAGACGAAGGTTCGGCCCCACAGGAAGACCGGCACGGCGGCCAGCGAGACGAGGAGCGCCTGCAGTCCCTTCAGGAGCGTGTAGCCGAGGTGCACGTCGCGGAGGCTCAGCGGCCCGCCCGCGAGCGCCGGGTAGACGAAGCTGAAGAAGCTCGTCGGCCGACCGAGGAGATGGAGGTTTCCGTGCTCCCACAGGCTGCGCGAGAGCTCGGCGTAGATCAGCTCGTCGGGCGCGATCCAGGGCGTCGGGATGCGCGTCGCGGCCCAGAAGCGGAGCAGCGTCGAGACGACGACGAGCAGAGCGAGCCAGAGGAGCCCCGGCCTGCCGCGAAGAGTGCGCACCGCCGAATCTTGGTAGAAGACGCGGTCGTGACGAAGCCGCTGTGGGCGCCGTGGCGCCTCGAGTACATCCAGGCGGCCGACGAGCAGGAGGGCTGCGTCTTCTGCCTCGCGGCGGAAGGCGACGACGAGGAGAAGCTCGTCGTCCACCGCGGGAGGCGCGCGTTCGCGCTCTTGAACAAGTTCCCGTACGCGTCGGGCCATCTGATGGTGGCGCCGTTTCGGCACGGCCCGGACTTCGGCGAGCTGGACGAGGAGGAAGTCGCCGAGATGCACGGCGTTGCGAGCCGGGCGCTCGAAGCTCTCCGCGCGACGTACCGCCCCGACGGCTTCAACCTGGGCTGGAATCTCGGCCGAGTCGCGGGCGCCGGCGTTGTCGACCACGTCCACCTGCACGTCGTCCC
>VAYE01000129.1 GCA_005883235.1 Actinomycetota bacterium | reverse complement strand
TCGCGGGGTTGCCGCGCCGCTTCGAGGCGTTTCAGTGGCACTACTACGCGTACGGGGTGCCGGCCGGCGCGACCGAGCTGGCGCGGAACGAGGTGTGCAGCCAGGCGTTCCGACTCGGCGAGACCGCGTGGGGCGTGCAGTTCCATCCGGAGGTGACGCTCGCGATGGTCGAGGCCTGGCTCGCCGAGGACGAGGAGGTCCCCGGCGGGAAAGCAGCGCTGCGCCGCAAGACGCGCGAACAGATCGACGAGTGGAACGCTCTGGGCCGAGAGCTCTGCGCGTCGTTCATCGGCGTAGCCGAACGCCTGCGGCTCGCAGCCTAGCCGCGCTCGAGCGGCAGGTCGGGATGGCGCGACCACTCGTGCCACGATCCCGGATAGTTCCGCGACCGGTAGCCGGCCGCGCGAAGCGCTAGGTTCGCCAGGGCTGAGCGCGACCCCGAGTGGCAGTACGCGACGATCTCGGCGCCTTCAGGCGCTCCAACGAAAGCGCGCACCTCCTTGGCCGGACGCGGCCGGCCCGGCCCGGCGTAGAGCTCGTCGAGATCGACCCGCCGCGCGCCTGGGATGTGCCCCTGCCGCGGGTCGCACGGATAGCCGCTGCGGCCCGAGAACTCCTCCGGCGTGCGGACGTCGAGCAGCACGAGGCCTGGGTCGTCGAGGCGGCGCGCGAGCTCGTCGCGCGTCGGCAGCGCGTCGAGCCGCGGTTCGAGGCTCGTCTTCACCGGCTCCAGCTCGACCTGCCCGACCTCGAGGTCGTCACCCCACGCGGCCAGTCCTCCGAGCAGGACGGCGACCCGAGGATGGCCGGCCAGCTCGGCGAGCTGCGCGGAGGGCATCGCGCCGATCCCGTCGCCCCGGTCGTGGAGCACGAGCCGCTCCTCGCCGGTGATCCCGTGCCGCCGCAGCCGAAGGCCGACCTCCGACGCGAGCGCTGACACGGTCTCCGAGTCGCTCATCGGCGGCGGCGAGCCGAGGACGAGCGGCCGCGACCCCGGGATGTGACCCCGTGCGTGCGCGTTCGGGCCGCGGACGTCCCCGACCACGAGGTCTGGGTCGGCCAGGTGCTCGCGGAGCCACGCGACGTCGACGACCGCCGGGAGCTCAGACACGCGAGAGGAGCTCGGCCAGAACGGCGTTGAACTCATCCGGCCGCTCGAGGCTCGGCAGATGGCCGGTCTCGAAGACCCTCAGCTCCACCGACGGCGGCGCCTCCTGCGGACTCACGAACGGATCGCCCGTTCCGACCGCGAAGAGGACGGGGCATTCGAGTGCGGCCACGACGTCCGTGGAGTCGAGCCGGTCGCGGATCGCCTCGACGGCGGCGACGAGCTCCTCGGGGCGCTGCTCCAGCGCCAGCCGGCGGGCGAACCCGACGGCGTCTGTCTCCTCCGGCGGGAAGAGCTTCGGCCGCATGTCCTCCCACAGCCCTTCGGCTCCACGCTCGCGGATCAGCTCGATCGTCTTCGCGCGACCCTCGCGGCGCTCCGGCGAGTCCGCGTCGATCCGGGCGCCGGCCAGCACGAGCCCCAGCACGCGCTCCGGCGCCTGCCGGGCGATCTCGAGGGCGCAGTACCCGCCCATCGAAGCGCCGACCACGGCGAGCTCGCCGGACACCTCGGCGAGGATGCTTCCCGCCCAGGCCTCCATGGTGTTGCCGCGGCCGTACAGCCTCGGCGCGACGACGTCATCGAGAGCCGCCCGCTGCGGCTCCCACATCCGCTCGTCGAGCGGCAGCGCGTGCAGCAGGAGGACAGTCATCGCTCGATCCTAAGCGCGCCCGGGAGCTCGAGCGCCTCCTCGTATCCGAGGTCGACGCCGGAGAGGCCGAGGAGCTCCCCGATCTGGACTACGAGCTCGAGGGCGGGCGGCAGCTCGACCGGCGAGGCCGCCGTGCGGGCGACCGCTCTAACGCGCGCCGGCTCCGCGCCGGTCAGCCGCTGGAGCAGCGTCGGGTTCGCGCCGAGCGCGATCACGTCACCCGGCGGGAGCGGCCCGTGGAACTCCGGCACGGAGAGGTACTCGTCCACCATCCGCCCGCGGTCGAAGAGCACGTAGCGGACGACCTGGCCGGCCTCGATGCCGACGGCGATCGACACGCCGAACCGATCCGAGAACTCGCGCGCGAGGCGGCGCAGGAGCTCGGGCTCGCGGCTGCAGAGCTCGTCGTAGACGGCGATCCAACCGTTCCGCGGCGGCACGGCCACGCTTCCGGCCGAGCGCCCGAGCCGCGGGACGAAGGTCCGCAGCGCCCGCTCGACTCCCGCCAGGTCGTCGGTCTGCGCGTGCACCGAGCCGAAGGTGGGGCCCTCGGCGCCTGCGGCGCCCAGCCGCTCCTCGAGGGTCGCCAGCTCGGTCACCATCACCTTCTCGATCTCCACGAAGCCGAAGCGCTCCCAGGTGGCGATCGCCGGCTTGTTGGACGTGACGACGTCGAGGCTCACCCACTCGACGCCGAGCTCGCGGAGCGCGGCGGCGGTCTCCGCGAGCAGCGCTCGCGCGACGCCGCGGCGGCGCGCCCGAGGCCGCACGTAGACGTCGGTGACATGTGAGCGCCCGTGCTCGGGCGCTGCCGCCCAGGCATGGCCCACCGGTCCCTCGTCGTCCTCGGCGAGGAGGGCGACACCCTCGCGGATGTGCCGCCGGATGTCGGCCCAGGCCTCGTCCCAGGTCTCGGGAGCGAAACCGGGCGGCTCGGGAACCTCGGCCTCGAACTCCTCCCACAGCTCCCGTGCGACGGGCTCGTCCGCCTCGGTGGCCCGGCGGATCCTCACCCCGGAGGGCTCACCCGCAGGCCTGTCAGCAGGTAGTGGGCGGTCAGGTTCTGCCATGGCTCGAAGCGGGCGCCGAAGTCTCGCACCTCGGCCGTCCCGAGGTCGCGTCCGTTGCCGTAGAACGCCGACACCGCCTTCCGCAATCCGAGGTCGCCGGCCGGCCAGGCCCGCGGCCGGGCCAGGTGCCGCGCCAGGAACCAGTCCACCGTCCACTCGCCGATCCCGGGCAGGGCGACGAGCCTCGTGCGCACCGCTTCCTCACCGAGCGCCGCCAGGCCCGCGAGGTCGAGGTCGCTCCGGGCGAGCGTCAGGGTGTACTCCGCCTTGCGCCGCGAGAACCCGAGCCCGGTGAGCTCCTCCGGCCCGGCCGCGGCGATCCGCTCGCGCGTCGGGAACGAGTAGACCCGCCCGACCCGCGTGCCGAAGCGCTCGATCAGGCGGCTCCGCACCGCGAACGCCGCGAAGAGCGAGACCTGCTGCGCCGTGATCGAGCCGACGAGCGCCTCGAACGGGTCCGGCGCGAGCGGCGGCCGGAAGCCGGCGAGCGCCTGGGCGAGCCGCGCCAGCACCGGATCCGCGGCGGCTGCGAAGCGAGAGAAGCCGGCGACGTCGAGCTCGGCGCCGAGGAGCTTCCCGACGACCGGCTCGGTCGCCGCGTCGAGCGGCTCGACGTCGACCCCGCCCGGGGCGGCGGCGATTCGCACCTCCCGCCCGTCGACCGCGCGCAGCAACGCCTCGCCGTCCCACAGGTTCGCGAGATCGGGCCCGAAGGCGCGGAAACGCTCGGTCGAGACCTTGAAGTCGTACGGACGCGGGAGCTTCAAGACCGCCACAATGGGGGAAGCTACCCCTAGGGACCTACGAGCATTGGAGGACAGGTGAAGAGACTTATCGTCTTCGTCGCGCTGACCGCGATCATCGCGTTCGCGGCAACAGGAACCGCGAACGCCCGGTCGGCGGCGAAGGCGCCGGCGGGCCCGACGCTGGCCCAGTTCAAGGCGCTCAGCAAGAAGGTGACGACGCTGCAGAAGCAGGTGAAGACGCTCACGCTCGGCGTCAACGCCGCGTTCGCCTACGACGTCTGCCTGACGGCGGCGACCGCCGACGCCTTCCAGGGGACCTGGGTCTGGGTCAACAAGGGCGCGACGGTCTTCCCGTCGACGAGCACGGGCAGCGGCGCGATCAACGACCTCCAGGCGTGCAGCGCCTTCCGGATCCCGAGGCAGCTCCCCTCGACGGACACCGCGCCCAGCACCGCCGTCTTCTCCGCACTGACCAGCCTGTTCGGCCCCTAATCGGTCCTCCGCGGGCGGCCTCCCCGCCGGGGCCGCCCGCTCGTCACGCGATCCGGCGGCGGACCTGGTCCATCAGCTCGTCCGTGAGCGGCTGACCGAGCCGCTCCACGAGTCGCGGCCGGGTCTCGGCGTACAGCTCGACGAGCGCCCGGAGCGAGCCCCGAAGCTCGTCCGGGGCGCTTCCGCGCGGGAGTGCGCGCTCGAGCCGTTCGAGCAGCGCCGGCTCGACCCGCTCGGAAAGGCCGACCGCGCCGCGCCGGCCCTCGCCGGCGAGCGCGTTCCAGGCCGGGAGCACGATCAGCTCGACGTAGAGCGGAAGCGCGAGGCAGACCAGCCACACCTCGCCGAGCTCGAGCTTCCGGTCGAGCCAGAGCGCGAAGTCCCAGGCGTGGCTGTCGAGCTCGGCGAGATCGTCGTGCAGCTCGTCGAGCACGCGCGGACGCAGGTCGTCGAGCCGCGCGCGGAGCCGCGGTCCCACTTCGTCCTTGTCCAGCAGCACCTCGAAGCCCTCGCGCAGCCACTCGCTCGGCTCGACCTCGCCGTCCTCGAAGAAGAGGTCGACCTTGAGCGGCCCGTCGTAGAGCGCGATCGCGAGATTCGGCGGCTGCCAGATCGCGACGTCGCGGAAGAGACCGAGCGGGCGGCCGAGCCGCTCCGCGATCGCGCGGCGCTCGGCCCAGAGCTCTTCGCGCCGGCCGGGCTCGGACACGACGACGAGGTCGAGGTCGGAGCCTTTGTCCCCGCAACCCCGACCGAACGAGCCCTTGAGCACTAGTGCACGAACTCTGGGGTCGGCGTCGGCCCATGCGCGAGCGGCGTCGAGGACGGCGCTCTGCTCCCGGGAGAGGCTCAGAAGTGCGAGGTCACGCCGGCGGGGTCCTCGTCGGCGTCCTTCGCGTCGCGCGCCTGCTCGGTCGCCTCGTACCAGGAGTACGCGTAGCGGCCGTCGTCGAGCGTGCTTGCGAGCTTGGTCAGCTTGAGCGGCCGGAACGTGTCGCACATGACGGCGAGCTCGGTCGTCTCGGTCGTCCCGATCGACTTCTCGGCGAGACCTGGATGCGGCCCGTGCGGCAGGCCGGACGGATGGAGCGTGATCGAGCCGACGTCGATCCCCCGCCGCGAGCCGAAGTTGCCGGAGACGTAATAGATCATCTCCTCCGACTGCAGGTTCGAGTGGTGGTACGGGATCGGGATCGCGTTCGGGTCGAAGTCGAGCTTGCGCGGGCAGAACGAGCAGATCACGAAGTTCGGACCCTGGAAGGTCTGGTGCGACGGCGGCGGCATGTGGATCCGCCCGGTGATCGGCTCGAAGTCGTGGATCGAGAACGTCCACGGATAGACGTAGCCGTCCCAGCCGACGACGTCGAAGGGATGGTAGTCGAGGACGTAGGTCTGGTAGCCGTCGCGGACGCGCACCTTGACGACGTGCTCGCCGCGGTCGCGATGGGTCCGGAGCTCAGTGGGCGGATGGATGTCGCGGTGGTAGTACGGCGCGTGCTCCATCAGCTGGCCGTGGTCGTTCCGGTAGCGGCGCGGGATCGTGATCAGGCCCGGTGTCTCGAAGACGAGGTAGCGCTGCTCGCCTTCCGGCCGGAAGCGGTACGTCGTCCCACGCGGGACGACGATGTAGTCGCCGTCCGAGTAGGGCAGGTCGCCGAAGATCGTCTCCAGCGTCCCCGAGCCCTCGTGGACGAAGATCACCTCGTCGCCCTCGCCGTTCCGGAAGAAGTAGTCCATCTGCTCGGTCGGGCGGCACAGCGAGATCTCGACGTCCCCGTTCCACATCAGGAGCTGGCGGCCGGTCACCTCGTCGCCTTCCGGCTCGACGCCGTAGGTGGCGAAGTGGCGGTGCGCATGGGCGTCGGGCACCCATTCCTCGCGCTCGATCGGCTCGAAGTCGCCGAGCTCCTTGATCCGGCAGGGCGAGAGGTGGTGGTAGAGGATCGACTCGTTCCCGGAGAACCCCTCGAGCCCGAAGACCTCCTCGGTCAGCAGGGTTCCGTCGTCCCGGAACTGGACGTGCCGCTTGCGCGGCACCTCGCCCAGGCGCTGGTAGAAGGGCATGCCGAAACTCTATCCCGTGCCGGGTTTTGGCCCGACGCGGTTTCGGAGCACGCCGATGCCCTCGACCTCGAGCTCCACGACATCGCCGGGGCGGAGCCAGCGGCCGTCGCCGAGCTCGAGGATGCAGCCGCTGCCGACGGTGCCGGAACCCAGCACGTCGCCGGGGAGGAGGCGCGTGTTCCGCGCGGCCTGCGAGACGATCGCGTCCCAGGAGTGGTACATGTCGCCGAGCTCACCGCGGGAGCGCTCCTCGCCGTTCACGCGGGCGACCATCGTCGCCTTGGCGCCGTCGAGCTCGTCCGGCGTCACGACGACCGGCCCGAGGCTGGTGGCGAAGTCCTTCCCCTTGGCGGGCCCGAGGCCGACCTTCATCTCGGTCCGCTGGAGATCGCGCGCCGACCAGTCGTTCATGACCGTGAAGCCGCCGATCCGACCCTCGGCGCCGACGATCGCGGCCACCTCGAGCTCGTAGTCGAGCTCCTCCGTGCCTTCCGGGTACGGAATCTCGTCCTCGGGACCGAAGATCGCGGCCGGGCTCGAGAAGTAGAAGACGGGCTGCCGGTACCACTCCGGCGGCACGTCGAGACCGCGGGCGGCGCGGGCCGTCCGGACGTGCTGCTCGAAGGCGTAGAAGTCGCGGACCGAGGGCGGGTGGAGGACCGGCGGTCGCAGGTCGACCTCCGCGAGCGGGTATTCGGCGTGCCGCCGCGCGCCGCCGCCGCCCGTGAAGAAGGATTGGAGCGTCTGCGCGGCGAGCTGGACAACGACGTCCCCCTCGAGCACGCCCGGCCAGCCGCGCTCCAAGCCGTGCCCCTTCGGGCTGAACATGCAGAGCTTCATCTTCCGATCTCCCGAGCGGAGCGAAGGGACAAGCTAGATCCGCGGAAGATGCGCAGCATTTTTCGCGGCTATGGCTCGGTGTGGACGATCACGTCTGCGATGTGGGGCCGCTCGCGGCGGATCTCCTCCTCGATCTTGCTCGCGTACGCGTGCGCGTCCGAGAGCGGGCTCGCCGGGTCGAGCCCCAGCGTCAGGAACGCGACGAGCCCCTCCTCCGTCTGCAGGAAGCGAAGCCTGCGGGGCGGCGACCCGGTCGTCTCCCGGACGATCCTCCGGACGGCCTCGGCGTCGCCGGCGGTGTCGGTGCTCGGCGCCGCCCGCCCGGGCCCGGGCTCGGCGAGCGGCTCGAGATGCGTCTGCACCGCCGTCACGCCCTCGACGGAGTCGTGGATCGCCCGCTCGACGTCGCTCGCGATCGCGTGCGCCTCCTCCAGCGTCAGCTCCCCGGGCAGCTTG
>VAYE01000302.1 GCA_005883235.1 Actinomycetota bacterium | reverse complement strand
CCGTCGAGCCCGCGGAGCAGGGCCTTCAGGTAGCGCGCCGTCCCGGCCCGCGTCTGCGCGAGCGGCGACACGTCGATGCCGACACGCATGGGAGGAGAGTGTGTCAGAGGGCCTCCGCGTAGCCGGCCAGCATCGTCTCGCCGGTGTCGCGCCAGCTGAAGGTGCGCGCGTGCTCGAGCCCACGGCGGACAAGGTCGTCCCGCTCCGCAAGCGCGCGCTCGATCGCGCCCGCGAGCTCTTTCGGGCTCTCCGGATCGGCTCGTATGGCCGCGTCCCCACAGGCCTCGTCCATCGAAGGATGCGACGACGCGACGCAGGGGACGCCGCACGCCATCGCCTCGACGATCGGCATCCCGAAGCCCTCGAAGCGCGACGGGAAGACGAAGACCTCCGCGCCGCGGTAGAGGGAGGGCAGCCGCTCGTGCGGGACGAAACCGAGCGGCAGGACGCCCTCGCCCTCGAGCCGCGGCCGCTCCCGCCACCCCTCGCCGCCGGCGACGGCGAGGGCGAGCCCGTTCCCCAGCAGGCGATGCGCCGCGAGGAGCGTCTCGAGGTTCTTTCGCGGCTCGAGCGTGGCGACGGTGAGCGCAT
The DNA here is from genome assembly GCA_005883235.1 of Actinomycetota bacterium. Next base: position 3,111 of record VAYE01000302.1, on the reverse strand, counting down.
ACGGCCGGCCGAGCTCGGCCCGATCTCCATCCGGCGTGAAGCCGTCCTCGAGCCCTGGGCGGGCGACCCGCAACCGCTCGGGCGACACGCCGAGCAGGGCGGTCACGTCCTGCGCGGTGTAGTCCGAGTTGACGAAGAGCACGTCGCAGGTGCGCGCGGCGTTGCGGTACTTCGCGCCGTGCATCCGCACCGTCCGCGGGTGCGCCCACTGCGGGAACCGCAGCGGCACGAGGTCGTGGATCATCGTCGCCCGGACGCCGCTCCGCTGCGGCGGGTACATCCAGTCGCCGAAGTGGAAGACGTCGAAGCGGCCGACGAAGCGCTCGGCCGGCGGCCGGCCGATGCGGCTCCACGCCGTGCGCCACGCGTGCGCGAACGGCAGCGTCGGCAGGCGCAGTTCGACGTCGACCCCCCTGAGCGCCTCCCGGATCAGCCGCGCGCCGGCTGTGCTCGCGGGCGCCCAGGCGAGGATCTCGTGCTCGCCGGTCGGACTTCCCCGGCACCTTCGTCGGGGCGATCGTGAAGCGCGCCGTGCACCGGTTCCCCGCTGCTCGAGCCAGTGGGACGGACAGCGTGCGCTGTGCCCCCGGCGGAACGCGGACCCGAACGCCGCGCGCCGAGACCACCTGCGCGCGTCGAAGCAGGTGGCCGTCGGTCTGGACGAGCGCGCTCACGCGCCCGCCGCGGCAGCGGAAGCGGGTGAACGTCACGTGCCGCCCGGACCACGTGTCGGGGTAGAGCCCGCTCACGAGCTGGGTCTCGCGAAGAGGCGACTGGGTGCTCAGCAGGAAGATGCCCTTCGGCTTGTCCAACGCGAGGATCCCGCCCGGGAGCGGCAGCGACCCGTCGGTGAGGACGTAGCGCGCACGCACCGGCTCGCCGGCCTCGGTGAGCAGCGCCCCGTTGCGCCGGTCGACGTGCACCTCGGTCGCGGGGAGGCCGCCGCCGAGCGGGCTCGCCAGCTCGTAGACGGGCCCGACGCTGCGGTTGAAGAACTCGTTCTCCCAGAGGGTGAACGCGTCCGCGCCGCCCGTGCGGATGTAAGCCACGCGCGCGTCTTGTCCCACTGTTGAGCACGAGCGCCGGCAGGACGAGCGCGAGGCGCCTCGGCAGCCCGAGGAGGACCACGCCGAGCACAGCGGCGCAGCCGAGGACGACCCAGCGGATCTCGCCGAGCGTGATCACGTGATCCTGGAGCCACCACCACGGGAGGAGCTCGAGCGTGTCCGACTGCACCTGCACGCCGATCAGCGACGGGTAGGGCAGCAGCGCGGGCAGGGCGACCGCGGCCACGACGGCGGGGACGGCCACCCGCGGCGGCCGCGGCAGACCGCGCTCGATCCAGGCGAGGAGCGCCGTGAAGAAGAGCGGCGCGAGGTAGAACATGTTCCGCTCCTCGACGCGCTGAACCGTCGGCAGCGACGCGAAGGCGGCGACCTCGATCAACAGCCAGACGCTGAGCGCGATCGCCGCGGCGACGAACGCCTGCGCGGGCCCGTCGAGCCGTCGCGCCAATAGCGCGAGGACGAGGAGTGCGGCGAACGGAAGCAGGCTGAGGTAGAGGTCGAGCTCGGCGGCGTGGTAGAGGAGCCATTTGAGAACCGCGCCGACCGCGTAGTGCTGGTGGCCCGCCGTCTCGTACGCGCCGAGCGCCGCGACCGGCGAGTGGCCGCGGGCGAGCTCGACGGTGAGCACGACCACGACCGCCGCACCGAGGATCCCGTACAGCCAGCGGAACGCGAGCAGGCTCCGCCACGGCGCTCCCCTCCACCAGGTCAGCAGGAGCGGGGCGGTCGCAAGCGCGGGCACGAGCGCGACCGCCTGCGGCCGCGTCTCGTACGCGAGCGCGGAGATCGCGAGCAGGACGAGCTGGCGAAGGGCCGTCGGTCGCTCGAGGCACAGCACCAGGGCGAGCGCCGCGCAGACGAAGATCGGATAGAAGGCGTTCTCGGTCATCATCGTCCCGGCGTACAGCGTCGAGGGGACGGCGACGGCGAGGAGCGCCGCGAGCAGGGCCAGCGCGGGCGTGACCACGCGGCGCGCGAGGAAGTACGCCGGGACCGCCGTCAGCGACATCAGCACGGCGTTGATCGCCTTCGCGGCCGCGTAGGCCTGCGGCAGCGACGCGAAGAGCCGGTACGCCGGGCTGATCAGGAGCGGATAGACGACGCCGTACGAGCCGCTCGACTGCCCACGGACGAGGAAGTGACCCGTGGACGCGAAGCTCTTCGCGAGCTCCGAGTAGATCATCTCGTCGACCATGATCCAGGGCGCGACCATCCGCCGCCCGAAGCCCCAGCGGACGATGATCGACGCCCCGACGAGCGAGACGAGCCAGAACCAGGCGGGGACCGAGCGGGCGATGGCGGCCGACTCCGCGCGCACCCGGGCGCGCGTCGTCTGACTAGCCGCCAAGCCTGACCTCGTTGAGGAGGCGCGCGATCTCCGCGGCCTCCTCGCCTTCTGCTGCGATGCCGACCTCGGCGGCCGCCTCGGCCACGTCGCCGACCACCTCGTCGCGAACCGCCTCTGCCCCGACCGCCTCCTCGAGCGCGGCCACGTATGCCTCGGCGACGCGGTCGAGGTCGTGCTCACGGCCGACGTACTCCCGCGCCGCGCGGCCCATAGCCGCCCGCGCGTCCTCGTTCGAGGCGAGGAGCTCGAGCGCCGCGCCGAGCGTCTCGGCCTCGTGCTCGTCGACGGGTACCTCGAGCGCGACCTCGTCGGGTAGCTCGGCGAACCAACCCGTGTCGCTCACGACGAGGGGCTTGCCGAGCACGAGCGCCCGGATCGCCGAGCCGGAGGTCTCGCCCATCGTCGGCGCTCGCAGCGAGACACAGACGTCGCAGGCGGACATCAGGGCCCACAGCCGCTCCTCGTCGACGTAGTCGACACGCTCGACGCCGTCGACGCGGAGCTCGGCGAGCCGTGCTGCGAGGTCGAAGCCGGGCGCCTCCGCCCCGACGAGCAGGAGGCGCGCGTCCGCGTGCTTCTTTCGCAGTGCCGCGAAAGCCTCCAGCAGCTGCGGGATGCGCTTCGAGGCGTTCAGGTTCCCGAAGCAGCCGACGACGGGGTCGCCGGCGACGTCCGCCGCGGGCACGCCTGGATCCG
>VAYE01000128.1 GCA_005883235.1 Actinomycetota bacterium | reverse complement strand
ATCGACGAGGCGACGATGCGCGTCCACCACGACAAGCACCACCAGGCCTACGTGGACAATGCGAACGCGGCGCTCGCTGGGACCGACCTCGACGGCCGCCCTGTCGAGCAGGTGCTCGTAGAGCTCGACCTCCTCCCCGAGGACAAGCAGACGGCAGTGCGGAACAACGCCGGCGGGCACGCGAACCACACGCTGTTCTGGGAGATCATGAGCCCGAGCGGGGGCGGCGAGCCGTCAGGCGCGCTGGCCGACGCGATCGCGAACACCTTCGATTCCCTCGACGCGCTGAAGCAGCTCATGAACGAGACCGGCGTGAAGCGCTTCGGCTCCGGCTGGAGCTGGCTCGTGTGGGACGGCACCGGACTCGCGGTGTACTCGACCGCGAACCAGGACAGCCCGATCCTCAAGTCCTACGACGACGTGCCGCTCCTCGGCATCGACGTCTGGGAGCACGCCTACTACCTCAAGTACCAGAACCGGCGGCCCGACTATCTCGCCGCCTGGTGGAACGTCGTCAACTGGAACGCAGTGGCGCAGCGCTACGAGGCCGCGGCCGGGAGCTGAGCACCCGACCGCGACCCCGCGGTCCTGAGTAAAGGATTGCTAGCTATCGACGTCTGATTTTCTGCGTGCCGCTGTGCGAGTCGAGGTAGCCGAGCCCGGCCTGGTTCACGGTGATGTAGACGCGGTAGACCGTGAGCCCGTGGCGGCGCGGGATGCGGAAGAGCCGCGCCGACTTCGGCCCCAGCTTCAGCTTCAGCGTCGTCACCCACTGGCCGAACGGTGAGAGCCGCTGCAAGTAGACGACGTGGCCCGCCCACGAGTGGTCGGCGGCGCTCACAGTCGTGTAGAAGCGGCCGCCCTTCGGCATGAACGTCAGCTTCGGCTTCACCTGAACCACCGCCTGCTCGCTCTTCGCGCTCTTCCACTGCGCGAAGTAGACCGTGTAGATCGTCGGCGTCGTCGCGAAGCTGAAGCCGCCGCCGGCGCCGGTCTGGACGACCGCGAGCTGGATCGGCGAGGACTGACCGTACGGCTGCGAGAAGAGCGTGACGGTCTCGCCCGCCTTCTTGTTCGAGACGACCCCGTTCAGCACGGTCTCGGTTCCGTAGACGACGATCGGGTTCGTCGCCCCGAAGGTGAGCGAGGGCGGCGGTCCGTTGACGGTGACCACGCCCTTGAGCGACGGCTTGATCGCGTCGTGGTACGGGAAGCGGCCGGCCGTCTTGAAGGTGAACGAGTAGGTCTGCTTCGGCTTCAGGATCGGCGAGGCGAACGAGCCGTTGTCGGCGACCACTTGATGGTTCGTCGAGTCGACGTTCGTCCAGTGCACGGTGTCGCCGAAGTTGATCCTGACCGAGCTCGGCGAGAAGCTGGACTTCTTGATCTGGACGTTGATGGTCGCGGCCGGTGCGGACCCGGCCAGGACGAGTGAGCTGATGGCGGCGATGACGAGAGCCAGCCTGCGCATCGGGTAACCCCCTGATCGTTGCGACTATCGCTACAGACGACCCTTCCGGGCCGAAGATTGTTTTCCCGAGGTAAAGGGATTTGACGCGCACCCGAGCGGGCTCCGCTCGACTCTGCTGGAATCCAGAGGAGCCGTATGCGACGTAAAGAAGAGGAAGCCGTGGAGGTCGCGCTCGCACCGCCTTTCTCGCTGCCTGCCTCCGCGGGGAGGCCGGCGACCTCCGAGACGCCGCGGTCCGAGCCGAGCGACGGCGATCTCCTCCAGCTCGTCGGAAACGGCGACCGCCGGGCCTTCGAGCTCCTCTACCGGCGCTACGCGCGCTCGGTGCTCGGGCTGGCGCTCCGCCGGCTCGGCGACCGCGGCCGGGCCGAGGAGGCCGTGCAGGAGACCTTCGCCTCGATCTGGCGGTCGGCCTCGAGCTACCGCCCCGAGCGAGGCCCGGGCGCACCCTGGCTCTACGCCGTCGCGCGCCATGCGATCGTCGACCGCTTCCGCGCGCGAAGCGAGCCCGCGGCCGAGGTTCCCGAGGAGGCCTCGAGGGAGCCGGGCCCGGCGGAGCGCGCCGAGTCGTCGTTCGTCTCCTGGCGCGTCCATCGCGCGCTCGAGGAGCTGCCGGAGACGGAGCGGACCGTGCTCGAGCTCGCCTACTGGGGCGGCCTGTCCCAGAGCGAGGTGTCGGACTACCTGAACGTGCCGCTCGGCACGGTGAAGACGCGAACGCGAAGTGGCCTACGACGGCTCGCCGACCTGCTCGAGGGGGAGCTCGGATGAGTCGCACGCCGGACTTCCGCGACCTCGTGGGCGAGGACCTGCCCGCCGGCGAGCGCGAGCGCCTCCAGCATGTCCACGATCTCCTCGTCGCGGCCGGGCCGCCTCCCGAGCTCTCGCCCGAGCTCGAGCACGCGCCAGACGTCGGCGGCTCGGCGCGCCTCCTTCCGCGCCGGCGGCGCGGAGCGGTGCTCCTCCTCGCGGCCGCTCTTGCCGCTGCCGCCTTTGGCGGCGGCTTCCTCACCGGCGCGGTGACCCACCGCGGCGCGGCGAAGCCGGTGGCGCTCGTCGTGTCGATGCACGGCACCGCGGCCGCGCCGAACGCCCTCGCGAGCATCCGCCTCGAGAACGTCGACTCGGCCGGCAACTGGCCGATGGACTTCACCGTCACCGGCCTTCCGAAGCTCCCCCGGGGCGGCTACTACGAGCTCTACTTGACGCGGCACGGGCACATCGGCGCAGCGTGCGGCGTGTTCAACGTGCACGGCGGCAAGACGACGGTGAGCCTGAACGCGCCCTACAACCTGCGGCGCTACGACGGCTGGGTCGTCACCCGCCACCTTCCCGGCCGGCCGGAGATCTCCGGGCGGCCGCTTTTGACTACTTAGCTGCGAAGGCGCAGACGATCCGATCGTTCTCGACCGGTCGTTTCAGACGGACGCACGGACAAAGTCCGCACGTCCTGAGGGCGGCACCGCAAGCGGCGCCTTAGGGAGCCACGCGGCCGGCGGCGACGAACGCCGCGTACGTCACGGGCATCGCGTCTTCGAGGAAGCGCTCGCACGCCTCCGCGTAGCGGCGGATCTCTCGCTGCGCCGCCTCGGCCGCACGCAGCGAGACGAAGTTCATCAGCGAGCGCGCGTTGACCGTCCAGTAGAACTCGGTGTAGGCGCCGACGGGCATGACGAGCCGTGCAAGCTCCCGTGCGACGCCGCGCTCGACGAGCCGCCCGTACGTCGCGTACGCCTCGTCGTACACGGCGCGCAGCTCGTCCCGGGTCGCCTCGGCGAGCTCGGGCTCGACAGGCTCGAACGAGTACGAGCCGGGCTTCCCGACCTGCGTCCGCACATCCTCCGGCTCGGGCACGTAGAAGTCGTCGGTCGCGCGCGCATAGCGCATGCTGAACTCGTTGAACGAGCCGACGCGGTGCCGGAACCACTCGCGGGCGACGAAGAGCGGCGCGCGAACGTGGAAGCGGAACGAGTTGTGCTCGAACGGGGTGCCGTGTCGCTCCCGGAGCAGGAACCGGATCAGGCCGGCGTCCGAGTCGTCCATCTCCTCCTTGCGTCGCGCAAAGCTGACGCGCGCCGCGTTCACCACGGAGAGGTCGTCGGCCATCGAATCGTCGAGCCGCACGAACCCGTGGTCGAGGACGCGGATCGTCCCCTCGGCTATGACTTCGGCTGTGACGGCCATGTCGACGAGCGTACCAGCGCTGCAAGTCGGCACATCCGGTTGGGCGTACGCCTCGTGGAAGCCCGGGTTCTACCCCGCCGGGACGCAGTCGCGGGACTTCCTGCGCTACTACGCGGAGCGCTTCTCGACGGTCGAGCTCAACACGACGGGATACCGCCTCCCCGCCGAGGAGCAGTTCGAGCGCTGGGCCGCGCAGACTCCCGGGGGCTTCACGTTCGCGCCCAAGCTCCCGGCGCACCGGCCGCAGCTCGTCGCCGACTTCTCCGACCGGGTCCGGCGACTCGGCGACCGCCTCGGGCCGGTCCGCGTCTCCGTGAAGAGCGCGCGCGACGAGGGGCTGCTAGAGCTCCTCCTCGGCTCGCTCGACCCGTCGCTCAGAGTCGCGTTCGATCTCGAGCATCCGTCGTGGAACGGAATCGAGCCGCGCCTGGCCGAGGCCGGCGCCGTGCGCGTGAACGACCTCGGGACGGAGGCGCCGTTCCACTACGTGCGCCTGCGCGAGCCGCCCTACTCGGACGACGACCTGCGCGCCTGGGCCGATCGGCTGCGCGGCTCGTCGGCGCCGACGTTCGTCTACGTCCGCCACGAGGACGAGCCGACGGCGCCGCGCTACGCCGAGCGCCTCGTCGAGCTGCTGGCCTAGAACCGCGCGACCGCACCGAGGTGGCGCTCGTACGCGCCCGTCTCGAGGATCTCGGCGATCTGCTCCATCGCGAACACGAGCTCCTCGTCCGAGTTGTAGTAGTGCGGCCCGAGCCGCAGGCCCGCGTCGGGGCGGAAGTCACAGAGGATCCCGCGCTCGCCGAGCTCGCGATGCACGGCCTCGAACTCGGGCACGCGCACGGTCACCGTCCCGCCGCGGCACGCCGGGTCGCGCGGGCTCCCGACCTCGAAGCCCGCCTCGTCGGCCAGCCGGATCAGGAGCTCCGTCTGCCGGAGCGAGCTCTCGCGGATCCGCTCGACGCCGATCTCCTCGATCAGGTCGTAGCCGGGCGTCGCCGCGTAGAGCGCCGGGACGTTCGGCGTCCCGGTGAGGAAGCGCGCGGCCCCCTTCGCATACTCGAGCTCGGGCTCGAAGGCAAACGGCCGCGCGTGGGCCTGCCAGCCCACGTAGGTCGGCTCGAGCCGCTCCGCGAGGTCGGGCCGCACGTAAAGCCAGGCCGCGCCCGGTCCGCCGCAGAGCCACTTCACGCTCCCTCCCACCGCGAAGTCCACGTCCAGAGCAGCCACGTCGAGCGGCACGATCCCGGCCGACTGGTACGCGTCCAGCAGCACCAGCGCCCCCACCTCGTGCGCGCGGCGCACGATCGCCTCCACGTCCTGGATCTCACCGTTCCGGAAGAGGACGTGGCTGATCGGGACGAGGAGCGTCCGCTCGTCGAGTGCCTCCACGACGCCCGCGTCGTCCGGGCAGACGACGATCTCCGCGCCCCGCGCCGCCTGCGCCTGGTGGAGATAGCGCACCGAGGGGAAGTTCGGCTCCTCGTAGACGATCCGGTTGCGCTCCCCGCGGAGGTCGAAGCACGAGAGCACGATCGCCTCGGCCACCGTCACGTTCTGGTGCATGACGACCGAGCCGGGCGGCGCGCCGACGATGCGCCCGATCTGGTCGCCGACGGTCATCGGCATCGTCCACCAGCCCTCGCCCCAGGCGCGGATCCCGCGCGAGGCCCAGACCCTCGCGTACTCGGCGAGCCGCTCCTCGGCCGCAGCGGGCATCGCGCCGAGCGAGTGGTTGATGAGGTAGGTGGTCTCCCGGAGGATCGGGAAGCGCTCGCGGTAGGCGAGGAGCTCCACAGCGCGAGTCTAGTCCGGAGCCCGCGCGAGCAGGACGAGGCGAGTCTCGATCGCGAGCTCCTCGCGCTCGAGCCCGCCGTAGCACTCGACCAGGCGATCCCACTCCTCGTCACCCGTCACGTCGTCCCCCGCTCGAGGAGGGCTTTCAGGCGCTCGAGGTTTTCCCGGGCCTCGCGCTCGGGGCGCCCGCGGACCATTAGGGCCGCGATGCGAAGCGCGCCGCCGAGCTCGAGGACGAGCGTCAGATCTACGCGCGTGCCCGCCTTGGCGGCTCGAGCGCGAAGGTCGCCCGAACGCGCACCGGAGCCGCGTGGCTCACGATCTCGAAGAGCCGGGGCGGATCGTTGCGGGTCACCTCGAAGCTCGCCTCTCGTTCGTGGCCTGCCACGCGCCGCACTTCCACGCCACGCTCGAGATCGACCCGCACCAAGGAGGGTTGCCACTCGGGCCCACGCTCGAGATCGGCGACGACCGCGTACACCTCCTCGGGAGGACGCGCGATCTCGACCCGCTCCTCGACCTTCACGCGAGGGCGACCGTCGCCTCGACCTCCACCGGGATCCCTACGGGGAGCTCGCTGACGCCGATCGCGCTGCGGGCACAGAGGCCGCGCTCCTCGCCGTACACGTCCACGACCAGGTCGGTGAAACCGTTCACGACCGCGGGCTGCTCGCCGAAGCCGGGCGCGGAGCGAACGAGCCCGAGCACCTTCACCCAGCGGGCGACCGCCTCGAGCGACCCGAGCTCGTCGAGGATCCGGCGCAGCGCCAGCAACGCGGTCGTGCGCGCCGCTGCATACCCCTCCTCGACGCTCATGTCCTCGCCCAGTCGTCCTGCGAGGCCGATCGGCCCGATCCCGGAGAGGTAGGCGAGGCCGCCGTGGACGAGCACTGGGCGGAGCTTCGGCCGGAACGGAAGCTCGGGGAACGGCGGAATCTCGAGACCGAGGGCGGCGGCGCGCTCGTCGGCCGTCACGGCGCCCGAACCACGGGCGGCCCGGTCGGCGAACGGAACTTTGCAACAGACTGTTGCAAGGCCGAAGGTGGCTTCACGGGCCGCGGCGGCGGCTTGGAGTCGACCAGAACGGCCGCGGCCAGAAGGACGGCCATAGCGACCGTGCTCTCGCCCATCAGGCTGCGGGGCAGCCGGTTGAGGATCCCGCCGTCGCCGCGCTCGAGCGCGGGCCGCGCGACGAAGTGGTGGACGGCGCCCCACGAGAGCGCCACGCAGACGAGCCCGAGCTTCACGAGCAGGACGTGCCCGTACCCCTGGGTCCAGAGGTCGGCGACGTGCGGGAGCCGCAGCACGCTCAGGTAGACGCCCGCGCAGACGAGGCATGCGACAAGGACTGAGGCGACCTTGGAGAAGCGCAGGAAGGCGATCCGGCGGAGCTCCGGCGCGCCGGGCCAGACGACTACCACGAGCTGGACGAGCCCGCCCATCCAGAGGGTTGCGGCGGACAGGTGGATCCAGTCCGCGAGCTCCGACAGCCAGGAAGAACCCGCGTCGGCGGCGGAGTGACCCGAGAGCGAGAGGCCGGACGCGAAGCCGAGCCCGAGCAGGAAGGCCGGCCACAGGAAGATCACCCGGTCGGTCAGCCACGCGAGGAAGAGGAACGCCGCGACGAGCGCAAAACCGAGCGTCATCGCGATGAAGGCCTCTCCGAAGCGTGTCCCGCCGACGATCGGCGACAGGTCCCCGTAGAGCAGGCGGCCGAACGGGAGCTGGAGCGCGTCCTCGGCTCGGAGCAGGAAGGCGGCGATCCCGACCTCGAGCACGCCGACCGCGCCGATCCCGGTGACGACGTAGAAGCGGCGCTCGGCGGCGCGCGGCAAGGGGCCGCGGATGACGAGGAGGCGGAAGCCCAGCCCGCTGCCCGTCGCCCGAGAGGACGTGCCAGCGAACCGTGTAGGGCCCCTTCGGCAGCCGCCGGAGGGGCGCGACGACGTCGTGACCGCCGGCGGCGCTCCGTGCCTGCTTCGAGAGAAGCTTCCCGACCGCAGTCCGCACCTCGACCGAGCCCGGGAGCACGGTGACGGCCTGGTCGAAGTTCAGCCGCACCGCCGTCGGCGCCTGCTCGACGCGCTGCTGGAACTTGGGCCAGGTGTGCTGGAGGCTCGCGTGTGCGAAGGCGGACCCGGGGAAGGCGAGCGCAACGAGGAGTCCCACCCCTATCGCTCCCGAGCGAAGCGAAGGGACTAGCCCAACCCGCGGAAAATGCGGAGCATTTTTCGCGGCGATCATCGGTGTGGGTTCCCCGCGAGCGGCGACAGGTGGCCGAAGATCGGCGCCAGGTCGCGGTCGCAGTAGAGGAGGACGGCGAGCGCGACGAACGTGAGCGCGAAGCCGCTCTCGAAGAAGAGCGATCGCCTCCGCACGGCGCGGCCGACGGCGAACACAGTGGCGCCGACCATCGTCCAGCCGAGCAGGTGGTGGAGGAAGGCCGAGCGCTGGAAGAACCATCCGTTCTGCTCGTGGATGATCAGCGCGGCGCCGGAGACAAGGAACGCGACCGCGACGCACAGCCGCCAGAGCGGGTTCCTGAGCTTGCCGCGGACGAGCCCGAGCTCGGCCCCGCCCGCGAGCATCATCACCTGGGCCCAGGCGCTGTGGGCCAGCGTGTGGATCGTCGAGTTGGTGAAGAAGACCATCACGGGCCACATGAAGACGCCCATCACGAAGGCGAACCCGGGCCAGAGGTAGGCGCGCCAGCGCCGCCGCCGCCAGACCTCCTGGCCGACGATCGCCTCCGCGAGCAGGCAGAGCCCGAGGACGAGGAAGCCGGTCGCGAACATCCAGTGGACGTGCTCGGCGGGCGGTTGCATCAGCCCTCCCGCTCCGCGTCCTGGAGGTCGTCGATCAGGCCGGGTGCGACGAGCACCGCGAAGAGGATCCCGACCAGCATCACGAGGAGCGGCGGCTCGACGAAGAGCCACCAGAAGCCCTGGTCGTGCGGGTGGAGCAGCGTGACCCGGTACGGCTGCACGAACGCCCAGACGAGGCCGGCCACGCTCGTCAGCGGTCCGAGCGACGACACCGCGCGGGCGCGGCCCGAGCGCGGGATCGTCCGAGCTTTCAGTTGGCTTGCGAGTTCCGCGTTCATCGTCCTCCGAGCAGGCGTCGAGGGCCAGGCAGAGCCCGCGGAGACGGGAACGACCGCCGCGGGCTAGCCCGGAAGCGGCGGCGGCCGGCTCTCGAAGGAGAGCCCGAAGAGGCGTCGCGGCGCGAGAGCGACGACGGCGCCGTAGCGCGGCCGCGGCTCCCGCCGGGCGGCGAACATCCGCCGTACGTGCTCGACCGCGGCCTCGGCGTAGCGCTCGTACTCGGCCAACCAGCGCGCGACCGCTCCGTACACGAGCGCGACGACGACGGCCAGGACCGCGAACACGGGCAGCGCCGAGCTGTGGAGCCACGGCGCGAGGAGCGGCCAGCGGCCGCTCGAGATTCCCTCCGCGTCGGTCTGGACGAGGTAGAAGAGCGACGTGGTCGCGAAGGCCAGCGCCCAGAGCCGCGGCGAGAGCTCGAGCCGGGGCCGCGGCGCCCGTGGCCCACCGACGTGGGCGAGCAGCTTTCGCGCCGCGCGCGCGGAAGCTCGCGCCCGCACGAAGCGCCAGGCGAGCCGCGCCAGCATCAGCGCGACGCCGATCTTCACCGCGGCGAGCAGGAACGGGTAGTACTCGGCGCCCGCGTAGCTCGGCGACTCGACGTGCCGGCCCACGTTCATCCGGTGGGTCAGGCTCCGCCCGGCGAGCTCGGCTATGAGCGCGAGGAGCCCGAAGGCGGAGGCGGCGAGAGCCCGGTGATGGCGGCGCGCCCGATCCATCCTCACGGGAGTGTGACTCCGGGGGCGGTCGCTCCGCAACTGATTATCCCAAGAGTGTGAGCGTCCAGTCGGAGCGGCAGCTCTCGTCGAAGCTGAAGATCAGGATCCGCTGGTAGCGGCCGAGGCAGAGCTCGCCGCTCGAGAACGGGATCTGCTCGGTGCGCGGCCCGAGCAGGAAAGCGAGGATCCGCTGCCGCTCCGGCGTGTCCTTCGGCACGAGGCGCTCGAGGAAGCACTCGAGATCCTCGAAGAGGCCGCCTTCACGCTCGGAGATCCGGACGAGGGAGCGCTCGCCGGAGGAGACGTAGGCGATCCCGTCGCCGAAGGGGGCGGCCGAGACATCGTGCGCGACCTCGTTCGTGATGTCGAGGACCGCGAGCGAAGGAAGCGCCGCGGCGATCGAGTACGGGATCTCGACGCTCGTCACGATGCGACCTCGCGCGGGAGGCGGAACTGCACGTCCTCGCGCGCCACCGTCACCTCCTCCACGTCGTCGTAGCCGCGGTCGGCAAGCTGGGCGAGCACGGCCTGGACGAGCTCCTCCGGAGTCGAGGCGCCGGCCGTGAGACCGATCGTCGCGTGGCCGTCGAGGAGCTCGAGGTCGAGCTCGCTCTCGCCGTCGACGAGCGCGGCGTCGGCGCCTGCGAGCCGCGCCACCTCGACGAGGCGCTGCGCGTTCGAGCTCGTCTCCGAGCCGATCACGAGGATGAGCGTCGCCTCCTCGGCGAGCTGCTTCACCGCGTCCTGGCGGTTCTGGGTCGCGTAGCAGATGTCGTCCGCGGCGGGCCGCCGCAGACCGCCGAACCGCTGCTCGAGCACGGTCACGGTCGAGGCGACGTCGTCCAGCGAGAGCGTGGTCTGCGAGATCACGGCGAGCGGCTTCCCGTCCGGGTCGAGCCGCTCCGCGTCCTCCGGCGACTCGACGACGACGATCGACTCAGGCCGCTCGCCGCGCGTCCCGATCACCTCGACGTGGTCGGCGTGTCCTACGAGCGCCACGAGGTGGCCGGTGTCGGCGTACCGGCGAGCCTCGGCGTGGACCTTCGAGACGAGCGGGCAGACGGCGTCGACGACGCGCAGGCCGCGCTCCTCGCAGCTCTTGCGCACCGCCGGCGCGACGCCGTGCGCCGAGAGGACGCAGATCGCGCCCGCCGGCACCTCCTCCTCGGAGTCGACGAACACCGCGCCGAGGCGCTCGAGCCTCCGCACCACGTGGTCGTTGTGGACGATCTGGTGGCGGACGTAGATCGGCGGCCCGTGCTGCCCCAGCAGGCGCTCCACGATCTCGATCGCCCGGTCGACCCCGGCGCAGAACGAGCGAGGCGCGGCGAGGAGGACGCGCTTGCTCATGCCACCGCCTCCAGGCTCTTGAGCGCACGGCGCGCATTGCGCGCGGCGCGGGCGGTCTCGCGAGGAGCGCGCACGAACCCCCGGACGAGACCGCGGTAGTCCGGCTCGCCGCCGGGCTTCGCCGCCTGTGCGAGCCCGCCGAGACCTCGCTGCGGCGTGTCGCTGATCGCGCGCACGCAGCCGACGAGCCTGCCTGTGCGGGCGAGCGCACCCGACTCCATGTCGACGGCGTCCGCTCCGGTCACCTCGCGCAGCCGGGCACGCTCGGCCGGGTCGTCGACGATCCTGCTCGCCCCGAGGATCGTTCCCGTGCGCGCGGCAGAAACGCCGAGCGGCCCGCCTTCCCACAGCACCGCGCCGGACTCGTCGACCACGCGCGTCGCGTCGATGACGGCGCCCACTGGCAGGTCGTCGCGAAGCGCACCCGCGATCCCGAAGGAGACGAGCCGACCCCCGTCCGGGACGCCGTTCGAGACGGCGAGCCCGACCAGAGCGGTCTTCCCGAGCCGGCGCGCGATCCGCTCTTCGACGGTCATCGCGCAGGCGAACGTCAGCCCGTCAGGCTCCAAGCCATGCTCCTCGCGCTCTCCTTGAGGCTCGACGCCGCCTCGAACGCGGCGGACGGCTCGAAGCCGGAGTGGATCCCGCAGTGCTCGCAGCGCGGGTCGTTGCCCGGCCCGTAGGCCTCCCACTCGATCCCTTCGAGGAGGGCGTCGTAGGTCGGGAAGATGCCGTCGGTGAGGAGGTAGCACGGCCCCTTCCACCCGTACGGGTTCCGCGTCACCGAGCCCCACGGGGCGCAGGGCAGCTTGCGCTCGCCCGCGAGGAACTCCTGGTAGATGGGGCTCGCGAGCCAGCGGTAGCCGCGCTGGCGGGCGACCTTGCGGATGATGCGGAACTTCTCCTCGTGCTCGGCCCGCGTCATCGTCAGCGCCGGGTCGATCTGCGAGTACTGGTAGCCGGGCGCGATCAGCATCCCGTCGATGCCGACCTCGTTCGTCAGGTAGTGCATCATCTCGAGCACGTCGTCGACCGACGTCTCCTTGAAGACCGTCGTGTTCGACGTGACGCGGAAGCCCGCCTCTCGCGCCTTCCGCATCGAGTCGATCGCGATGTCCCACAGGCCCGGGTAGTCGCAGATGTAGTCGTGGATCTCGCGCATGCCGTCGAGGTGCACGACGAAGGTCAGCCGCGGGGAGGGCTCGAATACGTCGAGGAACTGCTCGAGCCGGAGAGCGTTCGTGCAGAGCTCGATGTTCTTCCGCAGCTCGAGGAACCCGCCGACGACCTCCTCGATCCCCTTGTAGACGAGCGGCTCGCCGCCGCAGATCGAGACGACGGG